>WFQT01000026.1 GCA_015486895.1 Anaerolineae bacterium | reverse complement strand
GCCTAGGATAGGGAAATGACATCCAATTTGGGTCGGTAAAATCATCAATCATAGGGCGACTTTATCCCATAAATCTGCGTTAACCCACGAGGCTGTGAAAACTGGCCAACGATAGCGTCAACGACGTGGCGTCACCGTCCAACTACCCTGCAGGCGAGAGTCACCTTGCCCTTTCTCCCAACGGTTCGTGTGCGGCGAAGCCGTGTCCACTGCTGCACGCAGGGTAGGCTCTGCAGCACGATGCCTCAAACGCCAGTACTTAAAAACCTCGCAGCTCTGCTAAAACCTGTCTATGGTGAGCGTTATAACAGCACTCTGCATATTGTGTTGCGCCCCAGCTTACGAACGCACAGCTCGTACTCTTCCTCTTTCGTCTACTTCTATGTATAATCCCTCAGTTCCTCTATACAAAAGCAAATACAACACCGCTGGAAGTATAAAAAATAATGCTAATATCAGGGTAAGCAAACAGCTTGCGTGTTTATCCCGTTCCAGTTGTGCAGATGTATCTGTACGAGAAGCAACTCGCCACCCTTTCTTCACGTACTTATGAATCTCTTTATCAAGGATTACTTTCCGTTCCTCCATTGTCAGTTGCATCTCAGCCTCCTCATTTTTGTTCACATTCTGACCAATATCAATACATCGCCTAACGTGGGCGTAAGCCGCCCGCCGATTTACCAAACGCAACCCAATTTTACCCCGAAAAAATTGGCCAGAAATCGCGCCGCGTACCCACTCTGCCGAAGGTGGGTCAGATACAGTCGGGGTTAGTGCGCTCTCAAATTCTAATATGCCCGCACACCATACTTCAGCAACATTCTGGGTAAGATATCGTCTAAGTTCTGTACGTCCTTATCGGTCAATTCTATCAAATTGAATCCGTACTTCTTGTACAATTCAACCTTCTTCCTTCTGCGCTTTTGATATTTTGCATCATTTTCATACCCCCAGTATTCAATATACACTTTCCCTGTTGGAATATAAAAGTCAGAATACACGTCTTCTTCAATCGGTAATTTCCGCTCGTACGCATGGACAATCCCCGCCATATAGAGCCAATTATCTATCAACATTTCGGCCTTTGAGCGCACAAAATGCCCATCCGTTGCCCGGTGCCTCGCTACAAACTTCTCACGAAAACTCTTTTCATCGGTGTTTACGCGCTCATTCGCATTTCCGTTTTGGCTACCTTGAAAATGCTCAATTGTTTCCCGCAATACTTTTGACTGCAAAATCCGCTCTGGCCAACGAACATACGGAACCCCTGAATTTTTATCTTCGGCTTGCACGCCGCCTTGTTTCTTCCCTTGTTCTGACAGAACCCAGCCTTTCACACGACCTTTTGAAATCCATCCAATTTCCGACAGAATGTAGTTGACTTTAACTGCTGACAAGCCGAATTCTTTACCAATTGTCGTAGATGTTATCAAGCGTGGTTTTTTGGGGGCCACATTCTGCCTGTCAACGGTCATATTTTCCGGCCAAACAATGTATCTCCCATACTGTTTACTGTCTTTATAGCGCCCGCCGCGTTTTTTGCCTTCTTCTGTTAGAACCCAGCCATCCTTGGTCTTTATGATTAAACCCATCTCCATCAGCTTTAAGAACATTTCGCCTGTCTTGTGCTGATATTTCTTCGCTAATGTTGTCGTAGACACAAAATTCATTTTTCAATCCTCCTAAATCTTCTTGAGGCTAAAGCACACTAATGGGGCAGCGGAATTGCAGCGTGCCCCGATCTCGGATGCCGATGCTGACCCGCGTGCCGCTCCGTCAGCCTGGAGTGCCACGGTGCAGAGGCTCACACCGCTGCGTGATCCTTACAGCGATTCCGCGTAACGTCAAGGCTGAGCCGTTGCATCCCTACTGTTGTTTTGTTCGTGTCTTCCGCTTTCTACCTTACGGACCTCGTACAGAGTCAGGCCACGCCACCCATAGGAAGAGTTATCGAATTTCTTTATGGGACTCAAACGATCAAGGAAGATACGCGAATTATATCCCCCTCTCTTTCGACGCTTCTCTGACGAAAGCATATTATCGAAATCGAGAATATAATCGATCCCCATCTTGTCAATGAATCTTGCCAACTCGTTTCGTCTCGCGTATTCGTAAATGTCGTTGTTGACAAGGCCATCAAGGTTGACGACATGACCACCTTCATAATACCCAATAATTCCTGAATTCCAGCTACCGACGCGACCTTCCGGACCGTGCCGACGAAGATAATTTCCCGCTTGAAGCATGAATGTCTGGTGTGGCCATATAGGAGTACTGAATTGGGCATCGGCGATGGTGATCTGTTTACCGATCAGGACAAGTAACAGTGCGACAACGGCAATATGTCCTGCATGAGTGAAGTCAACGCTGATGAAGGGAAGCACAACGACCAAGAAGATCGGTACAATCAGACAGGCGGTGTACCAGGGCTGTATGCCCACCGGAACAAGGGAGTAGAAGGCAACATAGCTGACCAACACAATCACGCTCCCAAACCAAAGCACACCGTCGGCTGTGTTCGCGCAGGAAGCGGAAGGATCTCCTTTGTGCTGGCATGCGCAGAGCCAAGGTGTGAAGAAATGCTGCATCCCGGAAATGATCGCGCCAAGTGCCAGAAAAGCCACTAACAATAGGGTCGACCGTGAGGGGGTTCCAAACAGGGTGAGGGCATTGAGGGTAATAGGAAATGGAGAAAGCTGATAGTAACTCATCCATAGGCTTTTCATCCTTGCACTCGACTGCAGATATTGGCCAGTAAGCAAGTAGTTATGTCCGAGGACAACGAGCACGCCAAGCAACGCGCCTGAGAGACCCACGAATGCGCCCTTCACTCGGCGAGTTCCTGCAGTGCTGTGCAGGGCAGGCAATGCGGCCAAAGCGAGTGCCGCTGGCAGAAGTCCAAAGTCCGTTCTCGCAAGACTACCCAGGAATCCGATCAAACCGAGCGCAACAAGGCCGCGATATTGGTATATTCGCCAAAATCTACGGAAGATCAGCGAGTACAGAGCGGACAGTGAGACAACCCAGCTCCACTCCATCACTGAAACGGTGTTGAGCATAACGTTTCGTGAAATCAGGATCAGCAAGAGTAGCATCGCGGCTAGCAAGCGACCAGAGCGTATTGCAAGAGCCGCAGCAAGCAGGACGGCCGGGATTGCAGCGAGGCATGACAGAAATATACCAAAACTAACGAACTGCTCAGCTGAGGCATGGGTCAGGGAATAGACTGCGGCTAATACATAGGCATGGAGGAGATGAAACCCGCTGGTTAGGCTGACACCAGAGTCAAATGACCACATCCCTTGGTTTGCGAAATTTCGGGCCAAGGTCAGGTAATAGTAGGCATCATCGGGCAAGAATTGCACACGGCTCTCAGGTGGAAGTGACCCAATGTGATGCGCGCCATACACCCACCAGCAGATTGCGACAAGTACAATGGCGGTTGCGGCGAATCTTTCTTGCTTATGTATTGGTGATCTCATAGCTTCCCTCCCCGACCCGAACGGCCCCGATCTGAGCGTACTGCGCGAGCACAGCGGGTCGGATGCAGCGGATATTAGGCACAATTACGCTTCGTAATCAGGAGAAAAAGTGCTCGTAATCATCGTGATGACCAATCCAAAACCACGTAACTGTATCCCCTTCTAAAATGCCAACGGCACGATACCCCCGTGTTATCCGCACAGACCAGATGTTCTCCTCACGGTTGACACACTTGAAATGCAGAGAGGGATGAGTAGTGTCCTGTTCCCATAACCGAAAGGCTTTCTTGGCTCTGCGCTTAATGCTTTCATCGAGAGAAGCGTAGGCTTCCCAAAACGAAGGCAAAGTGGCCGACTTCATAACCGCTCAAAGTCTATAGGCCTTGCTTTGCCGGCGGCGATTTCCTCCTTGGCGCGACGCGCCATCGCAATAAGCTTATCCTGGGTGCGCTTGAACAACTCATCCCACTGAAGCTCATCCTGCAAGTCCAGGATATACTCTCGCGAATGTTCTGTCACCTGTCCTTGGGCTTCTCCGGGCAAAGATTCCAATATTTTTCCCACTGTGGCAATGGCCGTAGAAGACATTTCTACCCTCCTCGCGAATATATTCTAGCCTCACTACCTATGCTCTTATTATAGCCGTAAAGACTGCATACAACAAGTGACCCACAGACCTCGAGATAAGCTGCCCGTTCATAACCCAGCACGTCAACGGCTTGACCCCCTACGTGGACACGAAACATC
>WFQT01000025.1 GCA_015486895.1 Anaerolineae bacterium | reverse complement strand
TAAGTGGTATGATCCCCGCAGGTGGATTGGAAAGTAAGGATGTTCTCATACTTTAAGGAATTGCCCAAGTGGGTGGGAGGGTGAATTGCTCTCTGCAAACATCATACATAGAATCTTCGGTGGTACCGAGCTCTATGATAGGATTCAGGCCCTTCTAAAGGACCTTCCTCAATGGATTCATGATTATGATCCGTATATCATTAAAACCATTGAGAACTATGCGGAGAACTATCACTCTCCCGATGAATTCTATTCCGCAATAAGGGATGTTCTCGCCGAGAACGCGAATGAATTCTACCACTATGCCAAGGCAAACAACATATCGGACGTTAGGGATTGGGAAGGCTTTGATTGGTGGGTGAGGGGTATCATAAGTCAGGTTGTGCCTGATGAGTTGAAGAGGATTGAGGATGTTAACCTTGGCCCTGTGACAGGCTTATCACCTGGTCTTTGGTGGATGGATGATTCCATATATAGATCGATCTGTCATAATCCCGACCCACAAAGTGATGTAGCAAAGGCATGCGAGTTATATAGGGATGGGAAACATGTTCTACTCAGCATAACCACCAGTGGACCACTGGATATGATTACTGGAATCGTTGCTGTTGTGGATCCCAAAACCGGTAAAGTCCAGGGCGATCCTCTTGCGAAGGTTAAGGTTAATGCGCTTAGGGTGCAACGCGGCTTGTATGAGGAACCTACCATCAAATCCCTTCAGTCTCAATTTGGCGAGGAGGGGGTTAAACCATTTATGGATGCAGTTAGAAAGGTCATGCCCGGTATTGTGTCCGTATGTACATTACAGGGGGTTTGTGGTGGCAGCTACATTGGTCAGAGAAATGGTCTTAATTACTTTCTCACAGCGGCGCATTGTGTTGATGATGTAGGATCAAAGGTTACAATCACTACCGCATTTGGAAGGATTGATGGCACTGTCAAGTACCGCGGTAGCTTTCCTTACAACGATGTTGCGATTGTGACTACTCCTTCCGATCCCGTGATAAACCGCTTCATGAAATCAATCCCAATTGCGGACAAACCAAATCCCTATGGTGTTGCCATTACTGGCTGGTGGCGTGAAGGTGATCTATTACAGGAGCCACAATCTCAAACGCCATACGCTCTATATTACAGAGGGGTGAACCGATGTCGAAAGGGCTATTCTGGCGGCCCCGTTATCAATTCATTAGGGCAGATTGTTGGTACCGTCTCCAGTGGGGGACGCCTTGCTGGCATTACCTCCTTGGACATCATCAACAAAGCACTTAAGAAGGTTGGGTGGTAAGGATGTTATCGTTCTTTTGGATTGTATGGTTTGCTGATGGCACTGCTATTTCTCAGTTTCATCCTGAGACTGGAGAAGAGATTCCATTTCGTGATGTCGAGAAACTTGGCAAGCAAATTGTGAAGGCGGGATGGTATCCATTTCCGCCGCGCCTGATTAGAATGCTTGCCAGTCGCGGTACGATGGTTATGCCCCTGCCAGCACACAAGAAGGTTGAAGTTGAATTGGGCCCGGATTGTGAATTGATACTAAAGCGAGTGGGAATGCTCAGTATAAGTATTGAGGGGCGCCCAAGACGGGAGACCTATTATGTAATAGGAAGAAAGAGAAATGATAATCTCGATGTAGCTGTGCTTGACCCCAAGGGAAGGAGACTCGGGCGTGATGGTTTCATTTAGTATGGGGGTGATATAGATGCCTGTCCTTGGAAGTCCAGCTAATGAGATCAAAACAAAACTTACTGCTTCTTATGCCAGAGGAAATGACACTTCATTAAGCGTTGATAGTGTTGATAATTTCCCGAATAGCCCACAGGTTATCAGATTGACCTACGGCGATCATTGGTGTCTCCTAATCTACTCATCAGTTGATAGTGATAATGTTAAACTTGTTATGGGGAGCGCCACGGATTATGCCGCCGGGATCAATGTATCATCGGGGGATGATAGCTACACGTGGCCTGCAGGTACTATTGTTGAGCTTGTTTCCGCTGCTGATTACATTGCCCAACTTCAAGGCAAATTTGATCCTGCTGCTGGGCACAAACATACCGGTGCTGCTGGAGACGCACCAACATTGGATGCAGCCGTGATTTCCACGGGACGCTTAGTGCTTGCTAGATTGCCCGATGGCAGTGCTGGTTATTTCCTTCAGGCACAAGGAACGGGCGAGGACCCAGTATGGGTTTTGCTAGCCGCCTCTGATATTCCAGCATTAGATGCAAGCAAGATAACAACTGGCAGATTCCCGATGGCACGTATGCCAGATGGCGATTCTGGCTACGTACTCACGGCGCAGGGGGCGGGAAAGGATCCCGCTTATGCTGGATTACCGCCAGCAATTACATTTTGTGATGTAGAGATATTTAATGACACAGCGCCTACTGACTGGACCGCCATTGATCTCTCTTCTATAGTTGGGGCAAACAGTGCATTCGTTGTAGTAAAGGCTAGTAGTCCTGATAGTAATGGGTTCAGCATTCAGTTGCGCCCTCATAATGGCGTTGAAGTATCCAGCTCTGGAATGGGGTACGTATATATACCCGCATCGAATTATGGCGGATATGTTGACACAATAACTGATGGCAGTGGCATTATTGATCTTAAGGCCTCTAGCGATAGTAGCACAATCGTTCTTAGTGTTGCTGCCTATATTAAGTGATGTGTTATGTTCGGACATGATCGCTACGGAATTGTAAGATTCGGGTCACGCGGGGTTGTAAGCGGTAGCGACTCATTTGCTGCCGATGTTGTCGCTGCCATGCTTGGGCTCGATGAGTTCCAGGTTGATGCTGCTGTCACCGAAAAACTTAATCTCTCTGTGCTGATGGATTCTGTTACTCGGCAATTGATCTCATCAACTGCGACAATGACTGCATCTATGCTCAAGGAATTCACCCTCAATGAGCCCCAAGGTGATGCTGTTGCTGCTGCTCAAAGCGTTAGTGGCGTTGATTCAGATAGCGCCATAAGAGGTGGGGTTGATTTATCTATACTTGTTGATTCTGTGATCCGACGATTAATCTCATCGACCACAACGATGACTGCGTCCGTTCTCAAAGAACTTGCCCTCGACCTTACCTCTGCCCTTACCATACGTAAGCAGATCAGCGCTTCACTTGCCGCTGATGTCCTTGCGCGTGCACTTGAAGCACATGATGTCTCTATTGATATCTACGTGCGCCCGGGCGCTGCCCTTGATGCAGATGGTGCCGTGATTGCATTTACACTTAAAGGGTTGGCGGCAAGTGTTGCCTCCAAGATAACAGAAACCTTGCCCGCCCTGGTAATGACAACTGTTCTCAAGGAAGAGAGCCTCAGCCAGTCTGCAAATGGGGCAATAAGCGGTGAAGCCCTAAAGTCTGCTTTGATAGATATAGTAGTTGAAAGAATGCAAAGAACTGGGATTCAAATTGACCTTGCCGCCGCGATAGCTGAAAGGGTATCAACCCTGGCAGAGATTGTTATATCTGGGGAGAGAAATATTGATCAAGAAATAAGCGGTGCTGCGGTGGAAGCAATTATGGAATCTGCTTTAGCCGATGTAGCAACTAGTGGGATTGAGAAGGCAATGATTGAAGCCGCACTTGCGGCCATGGAGGGCGAGAGCATATCTACCTTGATCGGAGCTGCTGTAGCAAAGATGCGAGGCATTGATCAATTGGTGGATGGGGCTGTAAGGGGAATGATCCTGGGATCAGCTTCTGCCGATAGCGTGGTCAGAAAAATCTATGAATCGGAGATGGAGACTGACTTTGCCTCACGGGTTAAACAGATTCTAGCTGCTATCGCTGATGGCGTAGCTTCCGGAATGGAGACTAACACGATCGGTGTGGATGCTGCAATACGAAAGACGATGGCATCTGAATTATCTGGGATTGCAGCTGTGGCGGTTGCCCGAGCAAGTGCATTTGATAGTGAAGCTGTCGCTGAAATAGAAAGGGCAGCGGGGTTAGCAGCGGCTGCCGGAGTGACAGAAGCCATGAGTGCATTTGGAATCATGGATGCCTCCATAGCCGCCGGAATGTATGCTAGCATGACCTCAGATAGCCTTGCTGTTGCCAGAGAACTTCTTAGTATTATGCTTAACGTGGCTGTGAGGGGTAGTGTTGTGCTTAAGTTAGATGCAGGCGGGATTAGTATAGTTCCGAGGTGGCTATACTATGATCCTGTTCTACCGGATCATACTGGTGACGTGAGGTGCCCGTGCAGGCATGCTGATATAGGGAGGGGATAATGATAGAGGCAGTACAAGGTGAATACGGCTATTACTTCGAGTTTACGCTTCACGAGTCCAATGGTGAAGTGCATCCGCTTGATGGAACGGAGACTGTCATTCTGCGGATGAGACACCCCAATGGTACTGTTATCGAGCTCTCTGATGGACAGGTATTCGATGCCCCTAATGGGGTTGTGCGTGTGGTTGTGCCCCAGTCAACGGCGTCCTCATTTAGCAATGATATCTATGATGCTCAGCTGGTCTTGTCCACTGCTGAGAAGTTAGAAAAGACAATTCCATTCAAGATTAGGATTTGGAGGGGATTATGACTTCTGATGAGCTAAAGACGATAAGGGTGGCGATTCACGATCCTGATGGTGCGAAACATTCTCCTGATGAGATCGAGACGGTATTCAGTCTGTTACATGAGAACGTATATCGCACGATTCAGCACTTTCTTCTTGCTGATGCAGTTGGACTTGCTGATCCTACTCCTCCCGCTATGCCGGAACTGCCGGCGTTTCCTAATTGGTTAAGCAACCTTGAAGTGAATGGATGGCAGGACCATGTAAATGCACTTCTCAACAAGTTCTCTCAGGAACTCTCACTGTATCGCTCTCAGGTTGATATCAATAGGGCAAAGATGGAAGCGCTGCGTGCACAGGCTGAACTATATCAGAGAATGGAGGGAGGTTACTGATGAGCTACACTCCTGGAACTGACCTTGGACGATTGCGGGAAATGCTCGGCGATACAAATCCCGATGACGAACTCTTTGAGGATGAGTACCTGAATGATTTGATATCGCGCTTTGGGGTTGGCAACAACGCGACTGTTGCTGCCCTTAAACGGCTGCTGAATGACACCGATATGCTCATCAAGAAATTCCGCAAATTTGGCCCAATCCGGATGCAAGACATCCCCCAATTACGCCGCTCGGTATTGGAGACAATCGAATACCTCGAACGTAGTGGTGACCTGGGACAAGTAGCTGAGACCTGGGAGCCTGAACCCGACCAGTCTGGTGTGGGGGTAGCCACCGATGAGGCCGGATGGCACAAGATTTCGAGCATTGATGATGTTCTGCAGGCTAAAAGATTGCTTTAGGAAGCCTGCGGGATATAATTAATCTTAGGAGGTGATACCTATGAAGAAGGTATTGATCCTGTTGGTCGGGATTCTATTCCTGACTGGAGTGAGTGTATTTGGTGCCGGGTGGTTCGGTGGGGTTGGTTTTGAGCCCGCCTATGGCTCCAATGGAGCGTTCCATTTCGGATGGATGTCTGATGGGGGATGGTCTATCACCGCAACCAAGAGTGATATGACCACTTGGCAAGGTGATTGGGACCTCGGGCTTCTATGGACCCCTGAGATTTGGAATGGGGCCAACCTTAAAGCCGGGGTGGACCTCACGCTTAATTGGTCGAGCAATATAACCTACAACGGCATTAAGTTTGAGCTTGGTGTAACTAAATGGGTATGGAAGGCAGAGGGCTTCTCTCTAGGCTTCTACGGTGAATTTACACTGAATGATCATTATGAGCTTTCACCGATGGTTGGAATGGAGGCCCTTTTGCAGATCGGTAAATCTGATCCGGAGGTGAATGGGGAGGGCTAGTCCCTCCCCTTTTTATGGCCTGGACATATGATCCTAACCTAACGACTGAAAGAGACCTTTTACGTTTGCTCAGCGGAGACAAGAACGCTGACTACCCTCTTTATACCGATGAGGAGATGGATGAGTTTCTGGCTGAGCACGGGAGTGCTTTCAAGGCGGTAGGTTGGATATTCCGTAACCTAGCAGGAGATCCAGACCGACTGAACATCATGCGAGATGCTACTGGGGGAAGTGTCACCTTGGCTACGTTAATGCGAAGCTATGCTGAGATGGGGAATAGGTGGTTGGCATGACGTTCACATATGATGCTAGTCAAAATCCATTCACTGATCTTAATGCCCTGCGGCTAAACACAGGAGATACTAATCCTGATTACCCGCTCCTATCCGATGAGGAATTGCAGGGACTAATCAATCGGTTCACTTCTAATGGAGAGGTCAACCTGCAAGCTGCCAGTGGCTGGGCCTTGAGAGCAATCGTCGGCAACCCAATTCTAGTCCTTCAAATCCGCAAGGCAACCGGTGGTGGGATTTCCTTCAATGACATCATAGATCAATTGTGGAAACGGGCGGAGGCGTTCCTTGGCGGATAAAGAGTTCATCTATCAATCCGAGGCCGATTGGGAAAGCGGGGAGATGCATGGGGTCATCGCATCTGATCCTACCGGCAAGCTGGCATTGGGATACGATGCTTATCGTATAGCTCAGATAGTTAATGATGGAGATCTCGCTGTCTACTCCCGTTGCCGTGAAGGAACAGGAACCACGTTGGAGAACCTTGGCAAGGCGGGAACCGGTACGCTCTATAACGCACAATGGAGAACAAGGAGTGACGGCAGGCACTACCTCCACGGTGGATATGCTGCTTTCACCTACCATGACTCAATGGCTGTTGCTGACTCACAAGGGCACAAGTATTACCAATCTGGTGGATTGATCTTCCGGCTCGATACCGTTGCTGAACAGAATCTCATGCGCCGAGATGACTGGTTCACTCTGAGGATTGATGCCTATGGCAAACCAGCGCTTGATTTCTACTCTGGTACTGGGTGGCAGACCATCACTGGAAATAACGCCCTTGAGCCAGGCAAGTGGTATCACCTGTCATTTGTGATTGCTGGCAATGGAATAGCGCTCAGCCTTGATGGTATGGAGATTGCTCGTCTGACTGGGCTTACCCCACGCACCTCTCCTACTTCCGATCTCTTTGTTGGCTGCTATGGTGATTGGACTGACTTCTATCTCC
>WFQT01000024.1 GCA_015486895.1 Anaerolineae bacterium | reverse complement strand
GGGCAAGCACCCGCAACCGCAGCATTGCAAATGCGAAGTCAATCCCTTTATTGAAAAGGGAGAGAAACATAGGGACAACGCTATTTTTCGCAACCACCAGGGCCTGGCGGCTCGGCTCTGGCTCGCGGTAAAATCGACCCCAAAGCCACCAGCCGAGCAACAGGAAAAGCGCAACCAGGGCGATGAATGTTGTATAAAGGCCCAGTTTGAGTGAGATTGGGGAATACTTAAATCGCACCGTCCAACGGCCCGGCGGCAGGGCCACAGTGCGGAAATTGCCGTCTGCCCGCAGAATGGTCAGCGCTTTTTCCTCTTTTTCCCCGCCGCCGAGGGACCGGTAATAAGCCTTCCAGCCGGGGAAATAAGCATCCCCCAGGAAAAGCATGCCTCCGCTCGGCAAATCGACATCTACCCACACCTGGTTAGGCTGATAAGTCGTGATCGTAGCTGGTTGCATGTGACATGACGTCAGGACGCGGCTATTGCTGCCGTTTCCGTCATCCAACAAGAGCATTTGCCGGGGCTGCAACTGCTGCAACGGCAAAGTGCCCGGCTTTTCACTACTGCACAGCATGGTGAAGGCGCGGGGGAGTGCTTTCTCGTTGCGATAAATGCGGATCTCACCGTTATACTCGAGCGTGTAGCCGGGTGACTTGATTGGCGCTTCGCTGAGGACGAATTTTACCCCCAAAAGATCGGTCAGTGGGCTTTGCAGCGAAGCCGGATTGTAAAACGGCGCCACGCGGTTAAACCACAGCTGGCCCTGCGGCTCAATGGCTTGCATGTAGTGAACGTACTGCCGGGGGATGATGGAATCATACCCGCGCACGTCCTGGAAGTGATAGTGCCAGCCGCTGTTAGCGTTCATGATCTTGGTGTGGGCACCGGCAGCAAAAGATGTGAAGCGCCAGAGCCCTTGCTGTTTCTCCAGGAAATGCACGGACGGAGGGGTGAAATCAAGCCAAGCTGAATCGGCAGCCGGGTTGAAGTGACCGCCGATGAGCCACAGGTCGGCGAAGAGCGCTGCTAAAGCGAGCCATTGCCAGGCCGGTAAAGCAAAACGGCGTTGTCCCCAGTGATGCCCTGCGGCCCAGAGGACAAGCAGTGCCCCGGCCAGGGCGGCCAGTAATTTCACCAGGTTGAGCCACTGGTAGCTCCAGAACATGGCCCCGCTGGGAAAAGCATTGCGGGCCAGGTCAGAAGCGGTCAGAACGTTATTCCCAAAGGAGACGAATGGCCCCGGCTTGACGAGGGAAAGCCCCAGTACAGCAGTTAGCAATAATCCGGCGGCGAGCAGCAGGAGCGTGAGCCGGCTCAGCCAGCGCCGGGACCATTGCCTCTTCCAGGCTGTTGTCAATCCGTCTATCCCGAATGCAGCTAATTGCGTCATCGCCAGCGTGTAAGGAAACACCCAGCGGAAAGGGGAGTGCAATTGCTTATAACCAGGCAGCCCGTAGTAGAGCAGTGCGTAAAGCGGCGTTCCGAAGGCGAAGAGCAGAGAGAGAACAGCCAACGTGACCAGTAGCGGGACGTAGAGGTATCCAAAAGGCATTTCTTTGGTGAAAACTGACATCCCCCGGCGCCGCCGCCAGCGGGTTATTAGCCAGCCTCCTACTGCTAATGCCGCCAGCAAGAGGGTGAGCACGCCTAAATAGTTGCCGCCTTCCACGTAGTTCTTTACTCCCCAGGTGATGGCGGCTACCGGTTGCCCCTGGCTGTTCTGCGCCGGCCGCCAGACTCGCTGCCAGATGTCGAAATAAGCGTGGTGGCTGGGATTACCGAAAACATCCGGTACCAGAAAGGTGAGCAAGTGACGAGCAGGCCAGCTCCAACTTACCACGTCGTGGTAGGTTGCGGTGCCGTCGCGGAAGTTGAGCCGCACTAACTCGTAGAGGGGAATAAGCTGAATGCTGCCTACTAAAAGCCCGGCGACGATCATTATTAGTAACCAGAGGCCTAAACGTAATGCCGGCCAAAAGGCGCCTATTCGCCGCCAGAGGTGTAGCAACCGCCAAATTGCATAGAACGAAGCTACAATCAGGATGTAGTAAAGGATTTCCACGTGACCGGCTAAGATGGCTATGCCTAAGACCAGTGCCCCGGTCACCGCATATGCGACCGGGTGGAAGCTTTCCCGGCCTTTTGATTCCTGTTTGCGCACGGCCAATTCGATGATGGCCAGCAGGAGTGGCAACCAACTGGCGGCGGCGATAATCATGGGGAAGACAACGCTGACGATGAAGAAGCCGCTGAACGCATAAGCTACGCCGGCGAAGATGGCAGCACCGTGGCTGCGGCGTAACACCCGGGCGAAAATATAGCTATTCAGCCCGGCGATGGCCAGTTGCAGCCACGTGAAAACGCCGTATGCTTCCGCCAGGGGGAGGATGTAATAAATGATGCTCAGCGGGTAGAGGCCGGAATGCTGGCCGGCAGCCAGAAAAGGCACGCCGCTGAAGAGATATGGGTTCCAAAGAGGAAGTCGGCCGGCAGTAAGACTTTCCTTCAGGAACTGCTTCCAGACATAATTCTCCAGGACCAGGTCGGAGAGGAGGCCGTTGTGTGGAATACCGATGCCTAACTGTGAAGCAAATGCCTGCCAGGGTAGGAAGGTATACAGGTTAGCCGCCGGTAGCAGCGTTTTGCCGCCGATGATGACCGGCGCGAACCAGAGGAACGGCAGGAGCAGGAAGAGGAACAATGCCAGACCGGCGTAGCGGTGACGGTGCCAATGATCCATTTGCTATGTTCCATTTTTTGGGGGCTGCCAGGTTGCCCGATCTTGCGGCTGCACGCTTCGATAACGCCAGGCAATTTGCCAGGTGCGCAAGGCTGCTTCTAATTTGACCGGCACAGTCATTTTCGATTTGCCAATATGCCGGTCTTTGAAATAGATGGGAATTTCCAGCACCCGGTAGCCTAACTTTTCGGTTAGACAGGCCATTTCTACCTGGAAGATGTAGCCGTTGGAGTGAATCCGATCCAGGCC
>WFQT01000023.1 GCA_015486895.1 Anaerolineae bacterium | reverse complement strand
GGCTATCGGGTAGCATTGGATCGCCTGGTAGGACGTTTTTACTGTGACAATGCCCCCTCAGGCTCATTACTTTCTTACCTTTTTATAGCCCACGTCATTGGTGGCAGGCCACTGCAGCGGGGACCGGAAACCCGGGCAGTAGCCTGGTTCCCGGTGGATCGCTTGCCTCGTTCCATGTTAGCGCCCACAAAATCTCGGATCGCCATCGCTTTGCAAGAGCATGAAGAACCATTGGAAGTACAAGAGCACTTTCCCGCCTGGCAAGCACTATTGTTAGCGCTAATGATTTGGCTACGCGATCAGTACAATAGATTCTTCCATCCCGATCTTTATGCTGCTCGGCCCCAAGCGCTGTGGCGGGAGTGGCGGAAGAAGCAGGGTAAATAGTGAAAATGGGTACAACTGTTCTATTAAGCAATGTCGTGTTAAAAAATGGACAGGAGGATGTGAAAATGGCTACTTTGACTGTAGAATGCCCGGAGTGTGGCGCAGAAATTGCCTTAGAAGACGTGGTGGTGGGAGAAATTGTCGCCTGCCCAGATTGCGGCGTGGAGTTGGAGGTTGTTAGTTTGGACCCGCCGGTAGTGGAACTGGCCCCAGAGGAAGAAGAAGATTGGGGCGAATAGAACGCTATGCCACGGTGGCGAGCTAAAGAAAAATAGCTCGCCATTAATTTTATGGCCTGGACTCTGGCGTTTTTAATTTTAGCCACAGAAAAACACAGGATTGCTCACATTTAGGTCGAAAAGCAAGGAAAAATCTGTGTTAATCTCTATGTAATCTGTGGTAAGGATAGCTCAATCGAGCAGAAAACGCCAGTTTCGCCAGACTCCAGTTATGACAAAGGAGGGCTGAATCATGCATGTTGGTGTTTTGCTTTCACGGGTACGAAAAGAGGAAAAGCTGATCTTCGATCGGCTGGAACGGCGCCAAGTGCCTTTCGACACTATTGATGACCGCAAAGTCATCTTTGACCTCCAGGGCAACGGCTTTGCAGACTACGATGTCGTGCTGGAACGGTGCATCAACCACAGTCGGGCGCTTTACGCTTTGCACATTCTGAACGACTGGGGTGTACCGACGGTAAACAATGCCGAAGTGGCGGAAATTTGCGGCAACAAATTGCTTACCAGCAGCGCTTTGATTCGCCACGGGGTGCCAACGCCGCGAACGAAGATCGCTTTCACGCCAGCGAGCGCTCTGCAAGCTATTGAGGAGATAGGTTATCCGGTGGTGCTCAAGCCGGCGGTAGGCTCCTGGGGCCGTTTGCTGAGCAAGATCAACGACCGCGACGCCGCCGAGGCAATTTTGGAACACAAGCAGATTCTGGGCAGCTATCATCATTCGATTTTTTACATTCAAGAATACATCCAGAAGCCGATGCGGGACATCCGTGCTTTCGTGGTAGGAAACGAGACCATTGCTGCCATTTACCGCCACTCGCCGCATTGGATTACCAACACAGCCCGGGGGGGCATTGCCACTGTTTGCCCGGTCACGCCGGAGTTAAACGAGATTTGTGTCAACGCAGCCCGGGCCGTCGGTGGCGGTGTCGTCGCCATTGACGTGCTGGAAGACCCGAAGCGCGGTCTCCTGGTCAACGAAGTCAATTACACTATGGAATTTCGCAACAGTATTGAGCCAACCGGCGTAGATATTCCCGACCGCATTATCGGCTTCGCCCTGAAAATTGCAGCCGAAGGGTGGGAGAAGGCCAATGGCTGGGTCTGAGGGGAAAACCCGGGTTAGCATCATCGGTGCTTCCGGCTACACCGGCGGGGAGCTGCTACGGCTGTTACTTTGGCATCCCCGGGTGAAAGTGGTGCAGGCCACCAGCGAACGGCAGCGCGGCAAGTTCGTTTACACCGTACACCCGAATTTGCGCGGCCTGACGACGCTGAAGTTCACGTCGGCGCGGCAATTGCAACCGGTGGACCTGCTTTTCCTCGCTTTGCCCCACGGCAGCGCCCAGCAGCGCATTGACGAGTTTGCAGCGATAGCAGAGCGCATCATTGATCTGAGTGCCGATTTCCGTCTGCGGGATGCAGACGCTTATGCCCGCTGGTATGGCCACAAGCATGCCGCCCCGGCATGGTTGGATAAATTCGTGTACGGATTGCCAGAGCTTTACCGGGAACAAATTGCCGGAGCCCACTACGTGAGCGGCGTAGGGTGTAATGCCACCGTGACAACGTTGGCAGTTTGGCCGCTTTTCCGGGCCAGGTTAGTGGAGCTGGACCGTGATGTGGTAGTGGAAGTGAAAGTTGGCTCTAGCGAAGCTGGCGCAACGCCGACTGCCGGTTCCCACCACCCAGAGCGTAGCCACGTGGTGCGGTCATATGCGCCGGTGGGACACAGGCACACGGCGGAAGTGTTGCAGAGCCTGGCATTGACCGGGCCGGTGCCGCCTGTGCACCTCTCGGTGACCGCCGTGGAG
>WFQT01000022.1 GCA_015486895.1 Anaerolineae bacterium | reverse complement strand
TGGTACCACCTTCGGGCCGATCCGGGTTCAGGTGCCAGACTTGTACGACCCCGGCCAGGGTGGCAACATGCTTACGTTTATGCCGATGGTTCTGCATTAGTTAGTCGGCCGACTACAATAATTTACAGTCATGGGTGCAGACTGTTGCACCCATGACGTTTCTATTCGTAGGGAACTACCACCATATGCTGGGTAAGCCAGCAAAAGGGAATAACGCGAGGAAAATGCACCCAAAATCGTTGAGCAACCTTAGAGGAGGCTTGTTATTGAAAACAGGAGTGGTGCTGGCGCTGGCAGCGACGGTGTGGTTCTTGGGGATGCCGGTGCCGGTTCAAGCCGGAACCAATCCGCCGGCTACCATGTCGAACAGCTACAAGCTGATCGTGCCAACCGACGGCCTTTATACCCTTACTTACGCCGAACTGCAAAGTGCCGGGCTGCCGGTGGATACGGTAGACCCTCACACATTCAAAGTGTGGCTCGACGGTACCGAAGTAGCCATCGAGGTCGTCGGCGAAGCGGATGGACACTTCAACAGCAATGATTACATCCTTTTCTACGGGCAAGCAGCCGACACCCGCTATGTGGGCCCTAATGTTTACTGGTTGACATACGGTGGCGCAAATGGCTTACGGATGACAACCCAATCAGTAACGCCAAACGGCAGCAGCGTTCCCGTTTCCTTCCTTCGCACGCTACATTTGGAAGAAAACCACGAGTACTCTTCCAGCAACCCCATGACAGAGAATGCAGACCATTGGTACTGGGACAAGTTTCGCGCTCCTTGTTATAATCCTTATAATTGTAAAGACACCAAAACGTACCAGTTTGACTTAGTGAACCTCGCCACCGGCAGTTACAATGCGACTTTGCGGCCCCGGTTGCGCGGCAGCTCTTCTTTTTCTTCCGATCCGGACCATCACGTCCAGTTCTGGCTCAACGGACACTTTTTAGGCGATGCCTATTGGGATGGTACTGGCGAGTTCACTGGCACGTTTTCGTTTGATCAGTCTTTTCTTATCGCCAGCACGAATACCATTTCTTACTACGTCCCTCTGGATCTCGGCACGAGCGAGGATAGCGGTTTCACGAATTGGATCGAACTCGATTACCATGATGTTTACACGGTTGAGAGCGATGTCTTGGACTTTTCCTTTGATACAACTGGGAATTGGCAGCCCACCCTGAGCGGCTTTAGCAGCAACGATTTACGGCTTCTCGACATTACCGATCCAACGCATCCGGTCCGCCTGACAGATGCGTCTATAACTGCTAATGGGCCCTCTTACGATGCAACCTTCGCCGTCACAATAGGAAACCCCGATGCTCGCTTTTTTGCTGCGGCCGCTCCTGCCTATTTGTCGGTGGCTTCCATTACCTTGGATACACCTTCAGACCTGCGCAACACATCGAATAGCGCCGATTGGATTGCCATCACCCACGCCGATTTCATGGCCGCGACATTGCAATTAGCCGCGCACCGGCAAAACTTCTCCGGCTATCGCACTGCCGTGGTGGACGTGCAGGACATTTACGATGAGTTCAACGGTGGCAAGATGGATCCGGAAGCGATCCGCCAATTTGTCGCTTACGCTTACCATAATTGGCAACAGCCGGCCCCGCATTATCTCCTTTTAGTCGGGGATGGCAGCTATGACTACCGCAATTATCAGGGCTACCCGGATAAGATTTACATCCCCCCTTATATGGACGTGGTGGATTGTTTCTTTGGCGAAGTGCCGGCCGACAACCGTTATGTGGCCGGCGAACGTACAAACTCTGATCCCAGCGTACCGGAATGCCAGAAGTGGGCGCTGCCTTTCATGGCGGTAGGCCGTTTTCCCGTGAACAACACAGCGGAAGCGCAGACCATGGTCTACCGCACCATTTGCTATGAGAATCCGGCCGATGCCATTTGCGGCAGCCTGAACCCGCCGGCCGGTTGGGATCATCGGGCCATCTTCGTGTCCGACGACAATGATGGCGCCGGGGCATTCACCGACCACGGCGACGAAGTCGCCGGGCAGAGGCGCTACACCGATGCCGATTTCGGCTACAAAACGATGTCTCCCCGGCCAAACGCAGCACCCTCTCGCCTGGAGGCATTTTCCCGGGATCATCACCCTGCTGCCATACGAAATATCGCCACAACCACTCGGCCTGGAGCTATCGGCGACTTTGTCTGGAACGATGCCAACGGCAACTCGAGACAGGACGCAGGTGAAAATGGCATCAGCGGGGTGAAAATGAACCTCTGGCTGGATCAAAATAATAACGGTATCTTAGACTCGCAAGATGCGTCGATAGCAACGGCCACGACGGGTGCTGATGGAAGCTACCTCTTTGATAACTTAGGCCGCTACTCCTACATTGTCGAAGTGGACAGCAGTAACTTCAATGCCGGAGGGGCTTTAGCCGGCATGGCGGTCACCACCGGCGCCGACCGCGAACTGGTCGATTTACGAGGTTACTTACCCCGGGGCATCAGCGCTGACAAGCTTTACTACCGGGACACTGACTCTAGCAGTTCTACCGTCAAAAGCAAATTGAAGGACGCTATCGATCAAGGGGCGTTGTTCGTCAATTACAACGGTCACGCTTCCACGTGGAAATGGGGCGGCGAAGACTTTTTTGACACTTCTGACGTGAGCGACTTGCACAACAGCGATAGTTGGCCTATCTTTCTGCCCATGACCTGCCTGGAAGGACAATTTTCCACGCCTGGATATCCCAGCGTGGGAGAGGCCGTAGTACGCACTAAAGATAGCAACGGGAATCCTATCGGCGGCGTGGCCAGTTGGTCTCCCGCCGGGTTCGGCGTGGCCACGGGACATACAACTTTATCGACAAACTTCTACAAGGCGCTTTTCCAGGAAGGCGTGCAAACGGTTGGCAACGCTACACTATTTGCCAAGCAGGCACTTTTCGATAGCAGTAGCCTTTTCAAAGACTTGGTGGAGAGCTACAATCTGTTCGGCGACCCGGCGCTGGTGGCAGCCGTGCCCCGGCCCGATCTGCGGGTCAGCAAACAAGTCACTCCCGGGGGTACCCTCACCGGTGGGGAGTGGGTCACTTATACCATGGAGGTAGATAACCATGGCGTACTACTGGCAAGTAACGTGGTCATCAGCGACCCGCTGCCTTCGCTGCTGGAAAACGCTTCCTGGACGGCGAGCAACGCCAACCTTTTAGTGCGTTCCGGTTCAAATTACATCTGGGATTTGCTCTCACTTGACGTGGGGGAGAATGCCTGGATCACCGTGACGGCGCAGGTCTCGCCGGCACTGACTTCCCCGGCGGTGATTACCAATGTGGTAACCGTTTCTTCTCGCCTGACGGATGCCAATGGGAATGATAACACGGCGCAAGTGGTCAGCCAATCCTCTAACACAGGGCACCTCTCCGGCGTTGCCTGGGAAGATGCTAATGCTAACGGTATCATCGATCCAACGGAATCGGTCCGCTTGAGCGATGTTTCTATCCAGGTTGTGGACACTAATCAGGCCACTGTAGCTTCTCTCACTACCAACAGCAGTGGTTACTACGAGGTGGATTTGCCAGGAGGCCAGTACACTGTGACGGCAGGGGCAAAGCTCAATTATGTTCACACGACACCGACTAATGTCGGCGCCACGGTTACCGATGGCCAGGATACGACAGCTAACTTTGGCTACATTTCGCCCTCCGCTGTGGAAATTGCGGTCTTTGCTGCTAAGCCCGCTGGGCAGCAAGCCACGTTGCGTTGGCGAACGCTCAGCGAAGAAGGCATTTGTGGCTATTACGTGGCCCGCTCCCGGGTCGCCGTTAGCAAACCGCAACCGGTGTCATCTCTTGTGCCTGTACAAGGTGGAGAGACTGTCTACAGCTACAGAGACCGGCCGCCGGTAGGAGGGAATTGGTATTATTGGCTCTTGCCTGTGGAAGCAGATGGCTCGGTAGCGCAGGCAATAGGCCCACGCCGGGTAAAATTGTCTCTGGACGGTACCCGGCAAATATTCTTGCCGCTGTTCTGTTTTTACCATTAGCGGGGAGCTATCTCGCTGGTCAACGCTCCAACTTTGCAGTATACTTCACAATAAGAGCTGTGGAGGTTTAATCCCCGCAGCAAATGAGCTATTGGGAGAGAGAGAAAAGCGATGGCGCGTAGTCCCTGGCAGCGGCTTTCCCCTATTATGTATTGGATCTTATTGATTGTGTTAGTGCTGCTCCTCACCGGCGGTGTGCTATTAACCTGGCGGTTGCTACAAGGATCGCATCCAGCTTCCCCCACGCCAATGTTTTTGGGCGGAAAGGAGCAAACCCCCACTGCCTGGCCTATGGCGAAAACGACGCCAACGCTCTGGCCGGTTACACCTCCCTTGATCCCGGCAGACCAGGGTTCAATCACTGCTACGCCTTCCTCTACACCGTTGCCGTCCCAGATCGCGACGGCCGCGTCATCACGGATGGGCAATGCGACACCAACGCCAGAGATGGTTGGCTCCCCGACACCGACGCGTTGTCGTCCGGAAATGACTTGGCCGGTCTACACTGTTCGCGCTAGCGATACCTTGAGTGACATTGCCCGGCGATTTCACACTACGGTCGCTATCCTGATGCAAGCAAACTGCCTGACCGGAACGACGATTTACGTTGGTCAGTTGCTATACGTTCCCCCCGGTGTCATTACTCCCACCTGCCAGCGACCACCTTATAGCTGGGTGCATTATATTGTGCAGCTCGGTGATACCTTGTCAGCAATCGCCCTGACCCACGGTACCAGTGTCGCCAAGCTCAAGGCTGTAAACTGTCTTTCCTCTGATTTCATTTACGCCGGGCAAAGGCTTTGGGTGCCGTATGTCGTTGCAACTGCGACCCCAACGGCAACTACCAGCCCCACAAAGACTCCAACAATGACAGCGACGGCCACGGGAACGATGACACTAACGTCAACGCCTACTCAGACACCAACGCCGGCCTCACCGCTGAACACGCCAACACCTACCCCCGTACCGACGAAAACACCAACGCCAGCGTCACCGTTGCCTACCCCAACAGCCACGCCAACATGGATACCGACGAAGACGCCCACGCCAGCGTCACCATTGTCTACCCCAACAGCCACGCCAACATGGATACCGACAGAGACACCTACACCTGGTCCTTCCATCACGTCTACGGTTAGCCCAACATCAACGCCTACAGCTACATCTATCTGGCCGCCTACAAAGACACCGACGGTGACGCCGACAAACGCGTCACCTTTACCAACACCGTAAGAAAGGGCACACTGCGTATGGCTGAAGCGGAGCCGGTAACAACTCTCATTTACAATATTGGCCAACTGGCTACCCCGGTTGGCTCATCTCCTCGCCGCGGCCGGGAGGCGGGCAATATTCTAATTATTGCCCAGTCTGCAATAGCCATTCAACGAGGGCGCATCGTTGCCATGGGCCCGGAGTCAATAGTACGAGCCCGCTTTACTGAGCCGGATATAGCCGTCGATGTCGGTGGCCGGGCAGTTGTTCCTGGATTTGTCGATCCCCACACACATCTCATC
>WFQT01000021.1 GCA_015486895.1 Anaerolineae bacterium | reverse complement strand
GGGCTGCTTCTGTCTCACTATGATGTAGTCGCTTTGTCTTTTCCCAGTCCACTTCGACCAGCGGTTTTTTTTGGCCCGGAAGCCAAATTTTCCCCTTCAACCCTATTGCTCCTTTCTCCTTCGATACCGATGCGAGCAGTCAAGATAATTATACGCGGTAAAGAGAGAGAAAAGCAAACTTTGTCACTGCTCTTTACCGGCAACACTGTCAATACAAGTAAAATATCCCCTAACCCGGCCAAGCCAGAACTGAAAAGCCAAATGCAAAAGTGCGGAGAGGCAAAGTCGCAAAGTCTCTTGTTTTTCTCTCTGTGTGATCGTACCGCTCCAACCCCGTCTTGGTCCAGTCGCTCCAGTCTGTTTGGCTATTTATTTTTTCTTTGCCTCTTAATGACCTTTACGGCCTTGCATTAAATTTTTGTCTTCTTGTCCAGCGTACAAGAATTACACTGATAAGGTGCTAACCGCTAACCTGCCTGACAGCAACGCTCAATGTCAGGCAGAGGCATCATCACACCAGTATCTTCCTCTTGCTGCAACCACCGGCGTTGCAAGGGCGAAAGATGAAGGTCCCGGCTCAAATGGATAGGCAGATCTGGGAACTCAGACATCAGATACTCCAGGAAAATATGTACCGATGGCTTTCTTAGGCCAGTTGACGCCCAAAGCAATTTCATTGTTCTGGAAAGCTGTCCTTCCTTTAATTGTAGAGCGTGCAAGCGGCCGGCGCCCAGTTCATGCTGAATGAGAAATCGAGGTAGTAGAGCAATGCCTAAACCGGCCGATACTGCCTCCTTGATGGAAGCAGGCATATCAAACTGAGCGATTAAATGTGGAGTTATACCATAACGAGCTAAAGTGCTCCGACACCAAATCAGGGTTAAACTGTCGTTCTCGCGGCCTACAAATTTCTCCTTGGCCAACGCTTGGACAGAAATGTGACGTTTTCCCCACCAGCGATGCCCCGGCCCTACAACTACGAGGATCTCTTCATCCCACAAAGGGATCACCTTGATGCCCTCTTTGACAATCTCGCCTTCGACAACGCCAAGATCGACATCACCTTTCAATAAAGCCTCGGCAATGACCGGCGTCGTATCCGTCCTCAAGGTAACTGTCACTGTGGGATATCGCTTGTAAAAAGTCTGCAACATATCCGGCAGCAAGCTGGTGCCAATGCCAGGGCTGGCACCTAAAGTTAAGTGCTTTTCCTTCACGGCGATGGCTTGCCTTACAGCCTGTGTTGTCTGCTCTGCCAAGCAGAGCAGACAACGGCTATAAGCCTGCAAGACTTTCCCAGCAGGTGTCACCGCAACCCCTTTGCGCCCCCGCTTGAACAGCTTAACGCCTAAGGTTACTTCTAAAGAATGAATGTGTTGACTCACAGCAGGCTGTGTTAGGTAAAGCTGCTCTGCTGCTTTGGTGATACTTCCCACCCGCGCCGTAGTTTGAAAGATTCTTAGTTGATGAAGCGTGAACATTTCCACCTCCAATTGCCGTCCTTATAAGCGCTTACTTATGGTTGGAATAAGCAAGTCGATCTTGTTCTTTCATTTCGAAGCTCTATACTGATAGAGTCGGCAATCGGAAGTGATGCGCCCACGACAAGCGCTTATGACGATTCACCAATCCTCCCTCCCTACAGGATGATAACCAAAATCAGGGTGTTCTTGCAAATAGAACATAATTATAGCACAGAATCGGCTGCGCAGCATCATTTCCCTACAACCGTTTTATAGTCTGGAAGTGTCCCCCGGAAAGGAGGTAATCTGACAACCAAAGAGAGTAGTACGATGAAAACTGACAGTTTCAATAACCATTAGTTTCGATTTGATTGCGTAAAATTTCTTTCTGTAAAAGGTGTGTCTTCTCAATAAGTCTGGGGGATATCGTTCCTATCTACCCCTTGCCCCTGGGATGGAATGTTCCGCAAAAATTGGGACTCCAGGGCCTATGGCCAAAGGGCCAGCCCTGAATATGTCGAATGGCCGGTCTGTGCCGGCCCGATTCGTCTCTGCCCATAGGGGGAACGTTTGGCAACTGGGTTGTCATTGTTCCTCAGCCCCCAGGCTTATTCTGAGGGCAAGGAGCAAGATCTAGAGAAGTTGAGAAGATGTTAAAAGCTGGAAAATGGCGGTTCTGCCGCCATTTTTAGGACCTTTTTCCCACTATTTTCGATTCCAAAGGAATCTACATCTTTTCATTCTTTTTCATCAGAGGAGGTTTTCATATGTCGGATATATCGTTCAAAAATGGCTTTGCCGGCAAAGGCTGGCTAAAGCGGCAGTGGCCATGGTGGGTAGCTGGCTTACTCACGGGCACTGCAGAATGGATCAACTATCTATTCGTTCCTTTCGGTCACCCCCACCACAAGTTCATCGGCGTGACCACTGGCATGTCCAGGATGTTCGCGAATGTGGAGACCACCCTATTCGGACACAGCCTCATTGCCACCAGGGCTGATTATCAACCCGCGATCCAGTACATTATCATCGGCGCACTTACCATGGCCCTGGTTATGGGATGG
>WFQT01000020.1 GCA_015486895.1 Anaerolineae bacterium | reverse complement strand
GCCTCAGGCAATGCCCTCGGCGGGCAGGTTGTCTTTGGCCAGTTACGGCTGGAAATGCCATCCCAAGATCGCTTGCCACCTTGGCCGCCTGCTTTTCCTGGCGGCGATCGTTTCGCCGGGGGGAAAATCATCTTAGCGGGAACCACTGTCACCGAGGACAGCGTCTCACCCGCTATCATGCACTTCGCCTTTCACTGGCAGGTGAAAGGGCAGCTTGATGACAATTACACGGTCTTCTTGCATCTAACGGATGATTATGGCAAACTGGTGTTTACAGCGGATGCGCCACCGCTGCACGGAGATTTGCCAACATCACTTTGGCGTGCCGGGGATCAGTTAATAGACGATCACCTAGTGGATATGTCTACCCTACCGCCAGGAAATTACCGCGTTTGGATAGGAATGTATCTTCCTTCGGGGCGGCGCTTAGCCGCCGCGACTGCCACCGGCAAGCAATGGGATAACAACGCCGTGTTTATCGGTCAATTACAGGTGGACGAGCAGCAAAAGGGGATATTTACACCTCGCCCGGAGCAACACTGACGAGGGCTAATCAACGTGGAACAAGAGGAACATCGTGAAGCAAAAACTATGGTTACGAATGGCATTGGTGGCATTGATTATCGGTCTCATCGCTGGTGGACTGGTCTTTTTCTTAGGAAGGCCTATCCATCCGGCGGCACAGTACACGTCGCAGGTCATGCTCCTGGTACCACCGCCCGGCAGGTACACATGGAACTTTACCGAAGAACTGGAAACAAAACCTGACACACGTCGTGACTTGCGCTACACCGTCTCCATGTTGGCCCAGAGCCGGGGTATCTTGAACAAAGTCATTGCCACCATGGGGGAGCAACTACCCGAAGATCGGCGCGACCCGTTGCTGCTGCGACAATGGCTAAAGGCTAATGCGTCGCAAGCGGTCTTTGTGAAGTTAGTCGCCAGGGCAGAAACTCCAGAACTAACCACGACATTGCTGCAAACGTGGACTGACATTGTCACGCAGGAAGCGAATGATCTTTTCTACTATCCCATCTCTGATTTGCCTGCCATGCAACGGGCTGCCGATGCAGCCTATCAGCGATTACAAGAAAAAGAGTCCAAACTGCAAGCGTATCAGGCACAAACTGGTTTAGATCTTATCGTGGCAGCTCCAATGGGGGCAACAGGTGGCAATCAACAGGAGAGCCAACCGCCTATCAACTCGGCAACAGCACCAGCTATACAACTGAAAATCATCAATCAACAATTAGCTGCTAACCACCATGCATTGCAAGTCTTGATTGCCTTGCAAGAGTCAGTCTCCGATGCCCAGGCAAAAGGCCTTTCTGCAAATGCCATCCCACTGGAGCTTATTGATGGGCTCACCGGCATTCCCGAGGGAAGTGTGCCCAACAAGGAGAAATTACTGAACATGGGCAGCCTCCCTGCCATTGCCAATGCTTTAGCTAAAGCACAAAACCATATAGCAGCTCGTACCGCTATTCTGGAAGGAGAGGCCTCAAGTTTGCAGAAGCAGCTATCCTCTGAGATTTTCACGCTCAGACAGCTCATACGAGAACGAGATATTGCTGAAAATAGCTACAATGTGCTCCAGAACAAATTGACCGAAATGCAAGCAGTCAAAGCGGCCCAGTTGCCGGTTCACGTTGACAACGGCCCCACAATACCAGAGCCTGTGGCTGCCCCTCGGCCGCGCTATGCGATGATTATTGCTGCTCTTCTTATAGCGTTCATTCTTGCTTTCTTGGCACAGTGGGTCTGGTACGAACGTAGCCGCCAAACTGACAGATAGTGTCATTTTACAGCGTGGTTCTGGAAAAGGATTCTGCTTCTTTACAAATGACAGCATGGAACAATGAAGTTAAGCCACCGAAAGCTGCGGGAATTTTCTCATAAGCGTTCACCACTCTACCAATGTAGAACTGGGATTTCGCTGCTCCCACGATGATAGGCACTGGTTTTTGGAAGGTATCAGCGAGAATCTACTTGTATCAGCGTTATCTGCGTTCTATCAAGGCTGAATGATTACTTTTTCACCCACCTCTGTTTTTCTGTGGCCTCTTTCTTGTTCTCACTTGCAAAAAGGTGTCGTGTTGGCAAAATGAACAATGCTCATTTTACGGTTGATTGCTATGCTGCAGCCTTTTCCACAAAACTCACTTGTTCAAGGCACCAAGTAGCCCGGCAAAAGCAGGTGCGAGGTGACGGAGTTCAGACGATGACAGGCAGCGGTCGACAGCTATGGAACGCTTCCCCGCTGCAATTCTTCCTCCTGACGCTGATGGTAGGGGTGGTTTACATTCTTATCGTGCCTCCCTGGCAGGCGCCAGATGAGCCAGGGCATTACGAATATGCTCGCCTCTGGGCAGAAAGCAGCTACCTACCCGGCCAACCTGATCTTGCTCTGCAACAGCGCATAATCGTTAACCTGGATCAGCATCACTTTTGGGCCTGGACGCGGCAGCCACGTCCGCAACCG
>WFQT01000019.1 GCA_015486895.1 Anaerolineae bacterium | reverse complement strand
GATTTGCCTTTTGTGATCTCGTCGATGTCCTTTGGCTCTCAGGGAGAAATCGCATTCAGAGCCTATGCCGAGGCTGCGTACCGGCTGAATGTGATTACCTTGAATGGAGAGGGTGGGGAACCTGAGGACATGCTGGGAATGTACCCTCACAATCGAGGAATCCAGATAGCCAGCGGTCGCTTTGGGATAACCGTGGACGCTCTCAACTCTGCCAATCTCATAGAGATAAAGATCGGACAGGGAGCGAAACCGGGGGAAGGAGGGCTGCTTCCCGGTCGGAAAGTCACCGAAAAGATAGCTAAAACACGCCACGCAACCCAAGGAGTTGACCTCATAAGTCCATCCAACAACCACGACATTTACTCAATCGAAGATATAGCCCAGTTCATAGAAGAGCTCAAGACGATCAACCCCAAAGCACGGATAGCTGTAAAGCTACCGGTGATCCCTGGGATCGGTATCATAGCCACCGGCGTGTCAAAGGCAAAAGCGGATATCATAAGCCTGAGTGGCTTTGAAGGGGGAACAGGAGCAGCACGCAGACATTCGATCCACCATGTTGGCATGCCAATCGAAGTAGGCGTTATGGAGGCCCACCATGCTCTCACAGAGGCCGGGCTTAGAGACCGCGTCGAGATTTGGGGTGATGGAGGAGTGCGAACTCCAGCGGATGTGGTGAAATTGATCTGCCTCGGCGCCAACAGAGTTGGTTTTGGGACCATGACAATGGTGGCCGTCGGCTGCACAGCCTGTCGCCGGTGTCAGTTCGGCACTTGCTACAAGGGGATAACAACGCACATACAAGACGAAGAAGAAGCAAGGGAGAGAGGCGTCAAGCACTTCGAGCCGTTAGATCTCGATCTGGCCGTGGAAAGGCTTGCTAATTTCTTTGACGCTATGGGGGCGGAAGTGAAGAGAATAGCCGCCAGTATGGGGTACCGGAGGGTACAGGACATGGTGGGGAATGTGAATCTTTTGAAGCAAGTAAGTGCCCAGGAGGAGTTGGATATGAGTAACATACTGACCCCTGCTGTGGGTCCCTATATACCTGAGGTTGGGGGATGGCGGGCGGGGCGCCAGGTGCGCAGGCCCAGAAACCATCTCACCAATCTCATAACGGATGTGGTAATGGAAGCCATTCAGTCTGGGGACGAGTCCGTGGTATTCGAGGACGAATTGGTAGGCCCAGCCGACAGGGCCCTGGGTACGCGCTTGTCCGGAGAGCTGAGTCGGCGGAGACATGGCTGGAACTGGCCCCAAGGGCACTCAGAGGAAACAAGGGAGTACACAAAGATCGAGGAAAAGCAGCGCAGAAACGATGATGATACCGAAGCAGGGAGAGGATCGAAGGTTCTAATCCACCTTCATTCCAGCTCAATTCCTGGCAACGGCCTTGGGGCTTTTAACACCGATGGTATAGAGATCATGGTGGAGGGAGGTGCTCAGGATGGCGTTGCCAAGAGCGCAGCTGGAGGCAAGATCGCGGTGATGAAAGGGCTGAACTACAATGGGCGACGCCTGGACGGCTCGGTGGGCAAGTATTTCGCTTACGGGGCTACCAAAGGTATGTTCATCGTGCAGGGAAACGCAGACAGCCGTGCCTGCATCCGCCTAAGCGGCGCCGATGTGGTGATCGGCGGCAAGTTAGAGTCCCCAATTGACGACAGCCTGGGGTTCATAGGTATTAGAGCCAATGTGAAAGGTTTCCTCTGTGAGTACATGACGGCCGGAAGGGTACTTGTGTTGGGGGATCCTGGACCTTGGATCTGCGCCGGCATGACCGGAGGGATCCTGTACCTCCGACTGAACGAAGAGATGGGGTTGGATCAGGAGGCGCTCCACAGGCGCCTGGCGCGAGGAGCCAATGTGGAGCTTCAAATGGTGGATAACGAAGACGAAGCCAATCTGCGCTATTTGCTTGGTGAGTACGTAGAGCAGCTCAATCGAACTATGCAGTATGATGAAAGTGAGGAGATTCGGCAGTTGTTAGAGAACTGGCGCAGCACCTTCGTGAAGATAGTGCCATCTCCTAAGAAGAATGCCCCGCAAGGTGATCGGGCGGCAGAAACCCTTCAAGGCGTTGCAGTAGGCGTTACGCCGAGAGTTACACGATCCGAGATAGTGGGAATATGAAACTGCATTCGAATATTGTCTTTATCCTACACACCACCCTTTCTGCGTTAGGGTAGTTTGGTTTCAACACCTCCTACGCCTGTCGGGAAAGAGTCATGAGAGAAGAGATGTGGTTCGTCGTGCCCAGCGAATGAAATTCGGCGCTTGAGGAACCTGCGGCGCCGAACTGAACGCTCTCGAAATAAGATTGTTCTTTTGTTAAAAGGATGTTTTGCCCAAGTAAGCACTCAGTTCGGCGGGCTGCAGCCCACCGCCGGGGATAGATTCATCCGGTGCCCCACCAGAGCCAGACAGTTACTCCCACATTACTTTTACGGCCCCGGCGTGGGCCAGGGCTGGCGCCAGCGGTCCACAACCGTGGAAAGGTACGGCGCGCAGCCGGGGCGCCCGGCCGTGAAGAGAATGTCCACCACGTCGCCGATGCCGTTGCCGTTGACATCTTGCACGCAGACGTCCATGGTCGGGGTGGCGCCCCCGCAGCCGATGCCCACGTCGTACACGTCGACGCCGGTCAAGGCCATGAAGTAGCTGTGGCCGCTGTCACTCATCACTTTGAGTTCGTGTACTGAGGGTCCGTCGGGCCGGTCCATCCACAGGCTGGCGATCTGGCCGTCCGGCAGAACGCAGGGCGAATTATCGTTGTCGAAGGCACCCGCTTTCACGGGCGTGTTGCTGCCCACGGGCAGGCGCCACACCGTCTCGCCATCCCAATTGCCCTCGAAGACGATGCTGCCGTCGGGAGCGTAGTCGGGGCTGTGCAGGGGATTGTGGCGAGGGCCGGGGCCATCATCCGGCGTGAGCACCACGCGAAAACCCGTGCCGTCCGTGTGCACCTCGCGGATGGCCTCGCCCACGTCGCTGATGTCGTTGTCGCAGTCGAAGAGCAGCTTGCTGCCGTCCACGGAGAGGGCGGGCTGGCTGTTGATCTGGTAGGTGGAAGCGCCGGTGAGGAGCACCGGCGCGCCCCAGACGCCGTTATTGCGGCGGACGGCGTAGAGATCGCGGCTGTGGGGGCCGGAGGTGTCGGGATAGACCACCAGGTCGCCACCCGAGGCCACGGCGCTGATGCCGCCATCGGGATGGATCACGTTGCCGCCGCCGCGCACCACGTCCCCGGCGCTGAGATCGGATTTGACCACGGCCAGGCAGGCCCAACCGACGCAGTCCGGATCGAAGCGCTCGCTTTCCAGCACCAGCCAGCCGCCATCGGGTGAGACGTTGGGTAGGGCATCATCGGCGCGGGGCGAGAGCGGAACGAAGCCGCGATAACCAGTGGATGGCCGGAGCGTAGTGGAGGCGGGTCGGCTGCAAGCGCTGGTTAGGTTTCATCCCTTAACATTTTGATGATATGTCTCGCCAGGTGCTCCTTGATCTCCCTGTGACGAGGAACAGGCTGAGATACTTTCGTCCTAGGGTTCTGATACCAGTCGTGCTTCGTCCCATGACGGATGCACACACCCCATCCTCTCCAGCTCGCGGATCAAATCTCTTCGTTTCATGCCACTTCCAGTTCGGCAACCCTTCGGACGTAAGGGATACTTCCGCTGGTAAGTTCCCGATAGATATCTCTCAGGTTTTCTTTCAACTCTTCTATCGTTTCGCCTTGAGTCCAGTAGTCAGGGTATTCCTCCAGATATCCAAGCCACATGTCCTCATCCTGCCAGTAGGCGTACTTTATCGCTTTCATTGTCTTACTTCTCTCCCAACTTTTCTTATGTTTACGCCCCGCCTTGTTCTTGCTCGGCATGCTTGCCGAAGAGGAACCTAGCGTGGGCGTTAGACGCCTGCCTGTACCCAGGCAACGGCCATACCAACCGCCACTGCCCGATTTTCGCCGCCGTTTACCTACCACCACAGGCGAGTCGGCTGGATGCATGGTCGGGCCGCACCCGGCGTGATCGAGGTGCATGGCTTCGTGGGATGCCGAGAAAGCGCCGCGTTGTTGCAACCAATGCCCCACGAACGGCAACCGATATAACAGATACACCAGCACGCTGGCCGTCCCTGAGCGTAATCCTGCCACGCTGAGCGGGTCTCGGCAAGGCTCGATCTGGTCGGGCCGGCACTGTTCCAGGCGGTCCATAGAGACCTTTCAGG
>WFQT01000018.1 GCA_015486895.1 Anaerolineae bacterium | reverse complement strand
GGTACTTGTGGCGCTGCTTACAACCTGGACTATCGACTCCGGCGCCTATTTCGTTGGCCTCAGCCTCGGCAAGCACAAGCTATGGCCCCGGCTGAGCCCCAAAAAGACATGGGAAGGCGTCATCGGCGGCTTCGTCGCCGGTATCATCGGGGCCATCATCTTAGCGCGCATCTTGCTACCACATCTAAGTTGGACGCAAGGACTTTGGCTTGGCGTCACAGCAAGCTTTGTAGATCCATTCGGTGACCTGTCCGTTTCCATGTTCAAACGGGAAGCGGGCGCAAAAGATAGCAGCAAGTTGATCCCCGGCCATGGCGGCATGTTAGACCGGCTGGACAGCCTGCTTTTCGTGGTTCCAATAGTCTTTTATTACGCTAGCCTGTGGGGTGGGTAATAGAATAAAGGCGGCGGCTGTCACCGTTGAGGTGACAGCCGCCGCCGCGAACGTCTTAGCGGCGCTGAATGGCAAAGCAGACCTTACCGTCAGCAACCATGAAGCAATCCGCCGGCAGATCTTCCGGCAATGGCCCTTCTTGCAACATAATAGTAAGCGTTTCCCCTTTCACGTAATCGCCGAAAGACACCAGAGCCTGATGGAGCCCCAGGGTTCCCTCTACGTACAGATTGATGCGATCGGTTACCTCGAGGTCGGATTGCTTGCGCAAATTCTGCACGTAGCGCACTAATTCCCGCGCCATACCTTCCTGGCGCAAAGCGTCATCCAATTCCACCTTTACAGCAACAGCATAACCACCCTCTTCCACTAAGACATAGCCGGGCAACGGCTGCCAGACCACATCCACTTCCTCCGGAGCAACCTCCACGCGCTGTCCTTGCAGTGATAAAGTGATCGTCTCTCCATCCTGGAAGCGTTGCGCCGTCGCCGCTATATCGCCATTGTTCAACGCCTGGCGAATGGCCGGGAAAAGGGCACCATACTTCGGTCCCAAGAGCTGCGGTTTAGCATTGATCTTCACTTCGGCCAGGTCAGACAGGCTATCTACAACTTGCAGGCGCTTAATGTTCAGCTCAGCCAGTAATTGGTCGACCAAACGAGACAGCCGTTCGCTTTCCTCCTCATTGCGCAGCAGCAAGCGAATCTCCGCCAGCGGCTGGCGCACTTTGACGCCCGCCTTCTGGCGGGCCGCATGACCTAAGCGCACCAGCTTCTGCACCAATGCAACATCGGCGCGCAAATCTTCGTCAATCAACGCCTCATCCGCTTTCGGCCAGAGGCTTAGATGCACGCTCTCAACGCTCTGCTCATCCACAGAACGAGCTAAGTTCTGCCACATCATTTCCGCTGTGAAAGGCATAAACGGCGCCAGCAGTTGGCTCAAAGTGCGCAACACCGTGTAGAGGGTCTGTAAAGCCTCCGGCTCACCATCCCAAAAGCGCCGCCGGCTCTGGCGCACGTACCAATTACTCATGGCATCTACAAACGACTCAATGCGTCGCGCGGCGCTAGTCGGATCGTAAGCGGACATTCTCACCGTTACCTCCCGAATTAACGCATGCAACTCCGCCAACAACCAACAGTCCAGCGGTGCATTGCTGATAGGAGCGTCCGCAACGGGAGTCCACCCGGCAATGTTGGCATAAGTTACAAAGAAACTGTAAGTATTCCACAGCGTATTCATGAAGCCTGTCACGACTTCCCGCACCAAGCGGCTGCTAAAACGCCGAGTTTGCCCCGCCGGAGAAGACGTGTACATGAACCAACGGGTAGCATCTGCACCGTGAGCATCAAGTACCTTCCACGGATCCACCACATTCCCTTTACTTTTGCTCATCTTAGAACCATCTTCAGCCATGATCAACCCCAAGCTGAGAACATTCTTGAAACTGGGCTGGTCAAAAAGCATAGTGGAAACCGCGTGCAGCGTGTAGAACCAACCCCGGGTCTGATCCACCGCCTCGCATATGAAGTCTGCCGGGAATTGCTCCTGAAACAGTTCTTGATTCTCAAAAGGATAGTGCCACTGGGCAACCGGCATAGAACCGGAGTCAAACCAAACATCCACCAGCTCCGGCACGCGGTGCATAGTGCTACCACACTTGGGACAAGTCAACACAATTTCGTCCACATCGGGGAGATGCAGATCTATCGGCGTGGCGTCCTCCGGCACCGGCTCATCCGGATCGTCAGGCTGCAATACAAACTTCTTGCCAGCCCGTTTGGAGAGCTCATCAAGCGAGCCAAACGCCTCCAAATATCCACATTCAGGGTTGTCGCAGCGCCAGATAGGCAACGGCGTCCCCCAATAGCGATTGCGACCTAACGCCCAATCTACATTATTTTCCAACCAGTTGCCAAAACGGCCGTGTTTCAAGTGCTCTGGATACCAATTAATCTTCTCGTTGTTCTCTAAGAGCTTATCTTTCTTCTTAGTTGTCGCCACGTACCAGGTGGAACGAGCATAGTAGAGCAGTGGCGTCCCACAGCGCCAGCAGAAAGGATACGTGTGCTCATAAATGCCCTTCTTATACATCAAGCCCCGGCCTTCTAATTCCTGCTCAATCAAAGGGTCAGCATCTTTGACAAAGATGCCTTTCCACGGCGTTACAGCATTGATGAATTTACCCTCCGAGTCAACGGTCATGAGTAACGGCAAGTTGTGCTCTTGGCCAACTTCCATATCATCAGCACCAAAAGCAGGCGCCATGTGCACAATACCAGTGCCCTCCTCCGTGCTAACAAAGTCAGCGGTCACCACGTAAGCGTAATCCTTATTCACTGGCAAGAATTTATACAGCGGCTTGTAACGTTTCCCGGCCAAATCGCGGCCTTTCATTCCGGCCAGCACTTCGTATTCGCCTTCCAGAACAGCTTCCAACAACGCTCTGGCCAGGTAATAACGCTCCTCGCCTTGCCGTACCAGCACATAATCCACATCCTCGCCAACAGCTAAAGCCACGTTAGCAGGCAAAGTCCACGGCGTGGTCGTCCAGACCAAGAAATATGTGTCCCGCTCACCCTGGACGGCGAATTTCACGTACACCGACGGGTCCTTAGTGCCTTCCCGGTAACCCAAAGAAAGCTCGTGGCTGCTCAGCGGCGTCCCACAACGGGGGCAATAAGGTACCACTTTGTAACCTTCGTACAACAATCCCTGGTCCCAGAACTGCTTGAGAATCCACCAGAGCGATTCCACATACTTATTGTGCAAAGTGACATACGCATTCTTCATATCCACCCAGAAGGCAATGCGATCAGTTATCTTCTGCCATTCGTCCACATAAGTGAAAACAGATTCCCGGCAAAGCTGGTTGAACGCTTTAATGCCATATTCCTCGATCTGCTTCTTGTCAGTAAAACCGAGTTTTTTCTCGACTTCGATTTCAACCGGCAAACCGTGGGTATCCCATCCCCCTTTACGCAAGACACGATAACCCTGCATGACCCGGTAGCGCAAGATGACATCTTTGAAAGCGCGGGCCAAAACGTGGTGGATGCCAGGACGCCCGTTAGCCGTCGGTGGACCTTCATAGAACACAAACCGAGGAGCATCCTGCCGCGTGGTCATCGTTTTCTCAAAAATATGATTCTCTTTCCAGAACGAGAGGACTTTCTCCTCTTCCTTGGGAAACTGCACCCGGGACGATACTGGTTGGAACATCAATAACCTCCCTAAAATTGAACTCAAACGCCCAAACCTATCCAAAAGCAAACCACTTCCGGCAGCCAAGCAGTGCGAATTGCACCTATAAAAATAGCAGCTTGTTAAGACAAAAGAACTATTGCATTATCAAGCCTTCCGGCTAAGCTAAATAGTAGAGGGTTTATCAGGAAATACTGATAGCCCAAAGATTGCACGATTAAACATACCAATGTGCTTTGTTCAGCACAGCAACAACATAACTATCGGATGGATGAAAAGTCATGATCAAGAACGAAAAAGGACAAGCCATCGTCGAGTTGGCCCTCATCAGCACTGTGCTAATGAGCATGCTCTTAGCCAGCATAGACTTCGGCAGACTGCTATCCAGCTATGTGATCATTACTAATGCCGCTAACCGAGGAGCCACCTACGCTTCCTCCAGCATAAATGCCGCTTATGACAGCAACGGCATTGCTACCGCCGTTAATAGCGAAACGAGCTCACTAATCCTGGATCCAAATGAACAGTTGAGTATCAGCTCTAACGTCAGTGAAGATGCGTATGGCCATCATCAAGTTCAAGTCACCGTGACCTTCTCCCCGGCGCTCTTTTTTCCCATTCCCGGGGTCCTCGATCACGTCACACTACATCGCAGTGTCACCAGGATGGTGCAAGAATGAAACAGCGCCTACCAATTAGTCTAAAGAAACAAGCAGGTCAGGCTATCGTGGAATTTGCCCTTGCCACGCTGATCATGATACCCATGATATTTGGCACCATCGACATTGGTACGTATTTCTGGGCTCAAACCACTTTAGACAATGCCGCCCGGGCCGGAGCCCGCTACGCCATAGTACACGGTTCCCAATCCCAAAATCCGTGCGGACCGGGGAACACCGCTCCCATTGTACAGGTCGTTAACAATAGTATTGCCGCCCTCCCCAATCCGGGTAGCATCACCGTGAACGCAAGCTGGGATCCAAACAATAGCCCCGGAAGCAGTGTGACTGTCCAGGTCACCTACACCTGGCAGCCGTTCACCTTCGTGGTATGGAACGGTACATTAACCATCAACAGTAACGCCACCATGACCATCCAGCATTGAAAAGGAAAGAAAATGAAAGAGCGTATACTATCCATACTCAAATCAGAAAAAGCCCAAACACTCACTCTATTCGCCCTCCTCACTCCTGTCCTGGCTTTAGCATTAGGCTTGGTCATTGACGTTGGTATTCTGTACAGCCAACAAAGGCAGGCCCAGAATGCGGCGGACGCAGCGGCCCTGGCCGCTGCACGCGTCCTGTTAGAGCAAGGAACATCCACCGCCATCAACGCCGGTCAGTCTTACAGCAGCCAAAATGGCTTTACCGCAGCCATTCACATTCCACCCACCAGCGGCCCCCATGTAACAGATACGCATTATGTCGAGGCTGAAGTCGATCGCACCGTCACGCCAACCTTCCTTCGGGCCGTATGGAACGGCAATTTTCATGTCCACGCTCGTGCCGTGGCTGGCTATAAATATAGTAACGGCGGTGGTGGTGTGATGACTCTTAACTTAACGTGGCCTTCCTTCACTCTAAACGGTAATATCTATTTTAATGTACTTGATGATGGCATCGTTCACGTCAATTCATCGAGTTCCTCTGCTATGACCCTCAACGGCAATGTCACCTTTGATTATACTAACAAACCGACAATTGTCGGCGACTACGACTGCAACGGCTCGGTATCGGCCAACGATCAGGAATGCAATTGGCAGGGGCCACATGACTTATTTGTCACCGGTGCTCCTGTCCAGTCAGACCCGCTGGCCCACATTTCACAACCTACATACACTAACTGTGACCACACCTACTATAGTATCAATGGCCAGGGCACATACTACCTCCAGCCCGGTGTCTATTGCGGCGGCATTTCCATCAACGGCAACATCAATGCCATTTTCCAGCCTGGTACCTACATCCTTGCTGGTGGCGGGTTAAACGTTAACGGCAATTACGACGTCCAAGGTGCCGGGGTTACGTTCTTCATCACCAGTTGGAATGGGATTCCCGGCACGTTCAGTATGAATGGCACCGGTTATGCCCATTTCACTCCACCGACCACGGGGGCTTTGAAAGATATCGTCATCTTTGAAGACCGAGCCAACGCCTACCCCATAACTATCAATGGCGACGGCAATCTCAATGGCCTGGAAGGCATAATTTACGCCGCTGCCGGTTCACTGATCATCAATGGTAATGCCCAGATGCATGCCAGTTTTGTGGTCAACAAGTTGATCATGAACGGCAACGCGCATATCGACGTCTACAGCTACTTCAGCAATCAAATTCAGGGACAGCCCGAAGTCTTTCTGGCAGAATGAACATGTCCAGCAAGCAAGAGACAACAAAAAAGCGTTTTCGTCCTCCCTGCTGAGGACGAAAACGCTAACGTTCCCGCGGTACCACCTCATTTGATGCCAAGCATCCACTCCACGAAGAGCAACCACCCTCCGCTTTGCTAACGGGGGGCGACCCCGGCCGAGCCTATTTAGTTTCCCGTTCAGTCGGCAGCTCCGGGAAGATTTTCAACAGGATTTTGCATCCGGCTCCCACCATCCCGGACTCGCTACGCAAAAGCTCCCCTATCTACTCGTTCCCATCATAGCTATTAAAATCTCTCATTGGCAAGGTACACGAGGATAGAAGAAATGCAAGCAACTCCGGCTTCTACCCCCAATGACAGTTATTCTAACACGAAGTACCCAACCTGTCAAAGAACGAGCAGACAAACTCCGATAGCACGTGATTCATCGTGCCAGTGAAACCAATAGGCACAGCAACCGCAAGACCTGCTATAGTATGGAAAGCGAAAAATCCAGCCACCGGAGCATGATTAGTATTCCTACGTCAATCGCCTTTCTCCCTATTTCACAACTTATTCTTTCTATGCTATACTTTTGTTCAGTAATGTATATTTGTACAATTCATCTCGCCAGGGGAAAAGTAATCCCCAGGCAAATTACATTTAATGAGGAGAAGAAAAATGGCTCCCGCCTCAAAGCCTGACCGCAACTTAAGCTTAGAACTTGTACGTGTAACCGAAGCTGCCGCCTTAGAAGCGGCGCGCTGGATGGGACGCGGCAACAAAGAAGCAGCCGACCAAGCCGCCGTGGACGCGATGCGACTAATCCTCAACCACGTAGATATGGACGGCATCGTTGTCATTGGGGAAGGAGAAAAAGACGAAGCCCCCATGCTTTACAACGGTGAGAGGTTGGGAAACGGGAATCAACCCAACGTCGACATAGCTGTAGATCCCATTGACGGCACGCGGCTTACCGCTGAAGGCGGCCCCGGAGCCCTTGCTGTCGTGGCTATTGCCGAACGAGGCTCTATGTTTGACCCCGGCCCCATCGTCTATATGGATAAAATCGCCGTCGGCCCACGAACCAAAGGCAGTATTAACATTGACTGGCCCATTGAGAAAAACTTGCGCAGCGTCGCCCGGGCCCGGGACAAAGATATCGACGACCTCACCATCATGATCTTAGATCGGCCCCGGCACAAGGAACTCATCGCCAGGGTCCGCGCTGCTGGCGCTCGCATCCGACTCATCCGTGATGGCGATGTAGCCGGCGCCATCTCCGCCGCCCTGCCTAATACCGGTATCGACATGCTAGTAGGCATTGGTGGCACGCCAGAAGGCGTCATCACAGCGGCTGCCCTCAAGTGTTTAGGTGGTGAAATTCAAGGCAAGCTATGGCCGCGTAACGACAAAGAACGACAAACAGCCCTGGAATTGGGCATGGACTTAGACCAGGTGCTGACCACCAACGATCTGGTCGCGGGTAATAATGTTTTCTTCGCCGCCACTGGCATTACTGACGGCGAGCTACTGGATGGCGTGAAGTTCTTTGGCGACGGAGCGCAGACAACCTCTGTCAGCATGCGCTCCAAGACCGGCACCGTGCGTTACATCCGAGCCATCCATCGCTGGGACAAACTCATGGAGGTCAGCCAGATCAAGTATGATCTGTAAAGGAAAGATTTTTTGGCATGGTTCACGCTGCCCATGATGCCGCTTTACAATTAAGTGTGAGTTACGGGACGTGATGAAGCCCCGCCGCACTCCACGCCCCGGATTTGACATCTGTTTTCGCTTATGTTATTCTAAGATACTTTTTGAAAGGAGCTGGGGGCAAATGTTCCGATTTCGCTCGATGCAAGGCATCTTATTTGCTGCTACCTTGTCGCAGCGCGCCCATTTGCCGGTACCGTGAGTCTCTACTGATTGCCAGAACCAGCCGTGGGCGCCAAGCGCTCACGGCTTTTTTGTTATCCAGCTAAATACATTATGCCAAAAGCCGTGGTGCGCTCATCACCACGGCCTTTTTCTGTCCAGAAGCAGGCACGTAGGTATGGGTAGTAAGAGGATCTGTCCAACGAAAACCATGCAATTTATTGTAAACAAAGCAAAGTGCAGGTAAACAAACAATGAGCAAACCAGCAATCGTCGTCCAGCATGTCAGTAAGTGGTTTGTGAAAAACAACGGCAGTCGTTGGCCGTGGAAGAAAAACTACAGGGACAAAGAAATCGTCCACGCCGTTGCAGACGTGTCATTCCAGGTGCAGACGGGAGAGATATTTGGCGTCTTAGGACCTAACGGATCTGGCAAGAGCACTCTCATCCGGCTTATCGCCACGCTACTTATTCCTAACGAGGGTAGCATCGAGGTCTTCGGCCGGGACGTGCACCAGGAAGAGCTGGCGGTCAAGGAACTGTTGAACCGGGTCTCCGTGGAAGCATCCTTTTTCAAAAAGCTGACCCCCATGGAAAACTTACTCTACGGAGCTCGGCTCTATGGCCTGAGTGGCAGCGTAGCCCGGAAACGCATTGTAAGTATCTTAACGGAGTTGGGGCTACGGGAGAATGCTATTTCCCAACCCATGGAGCAGATGAGCCGTGGCATGCAGCAAAAAGTCGCCATCGCCAGGGCTTTCATCACAGAGCCAAAATTGCTGCTCATGGACGAGCCTACCACTGGCCTGGATCCCCGATCTAAGCTGGAGGTGCAACAAGTGATAACCCGGCTACGGGAAGAAAATGGCGCTACCATCCTGTTGACTACCCACGACATGGTAGAAGCAGATATTTTGTGCGATCGCATCGCCATTCTGGATGAAGGCAAGATCGTCGCACTGGGCACGCCACAAGAGCTCAAGCAGAAAATCTCACACACCGAAGAGCTACCCCCGCTGGAAGAAGTTTTCCTATCGCTAACGGGCAAACATATGACACAAGGTGAGATTGTTAACGAGGACACACTGGCGGCACTGGTCCGCTGACAGTGTCAACCAATGTTGCCACCAACGGAGCAATAAAATGAACGCAGTTCAAGAAATGATCGCTTCCTACGCTTTCGTAGAACGAAACTTCAATTTAGTCAAACGGTATTGGGGTTGGGAGATCGTATGGCTGGTCTATTCCGTCGCCAACGCGCTCTCCATTACCTTCATCGGCGCCGGCGTTGGCACTGTGAGTAAACAGCAAATCGACAGCCAGTACCTGGTTTTCTACCTACTCATCGGTACCCTGGTCTGGCACTACCTGTCGGCCGTGTTCGAGAACATCAGTGAGATGATCGCTTGGGAACGATGGGAAGGCACCATCGAATACACGTTCATGGCGCCCATTACCAGACTGACGCACATGCTGGGACAAACACTTTTTGCTATCGTGTACAGCTTTCTGCACACCGGTTTGATCTTGGTAGTGATTGCCTTTTTCTTCCACCTTGATTTAGGCAGTTCAAACCTGGCGGGCGGCGCTTTCATGCTGTTAGCCGGCAGTGTTTCTTTCATCGGTTTAGGTACCATGGCTGCCGTGTTACCGCTCCTCTTCCCCGAGCGAGGTGCTCAGATGACCCATGTGTTCCAAGCATTGCTGTTGCTATTTTCCGGTGTCTACTTCCCCCTATCGGTGTTACCAGGATGGATGCAAATCGCCGCCAAGCTGTCACCGGCCACTTATGTGCTCATAGGCATGCGCCAGGCTCTGTTGGAAGGAACAACAACAGCAACATTGCTGCCTCTCTTCTGGAAACTGGTCATAGCCGGATTGGTGCTCATGCCGGCGGGGCTCTGGGTCTTCAACCAGGCAGAATTGTACGCCAAACGAGCAGGGCGATTGCATCGCAACGGTTAATGGCCCCGGAAATCATGCGCCAGCCACCGCCAAATTATGGTCATGCTACGCAGCTATCGGAGCTGGCCGTAGGTGCTACCCCAAAGTATGCAAAATGGGGTTACTACTCAGCCTCCCCAACAATTGGACGCTGATAGCGCTGATACACGCTGATTTTCGCTGATCGTTTCTGGTTTATTTGCTTTATCTGCGAGTATCAGCGTGAAATCTGCGGTATCCGCGTTCTATTTGCTCAAGGCTAAGCAGTTGCAAAATGGGTTTCCTCCAGCCTTTAGAAAGGATTATCAGGTAATCCGGCGAGCCTCTAAAATAGTAGGCAACCGCTCAATTTTCGCTAACAATCGGCTAAGTTGAATGATACCGTTGATCTCCAGAGTGGCACTAATCTCTGCAATGTGATCAGGGTCTTTTCAAAGTCGATAAGC
>WFQT01000017.1 GCA_015486895.1 Anaerolineae bacterium | reverse complement strand
CGTTGGGGGAAGATGTTGGCGTCTTGGGCGGAAACTTTGGGGTGACTAAAGGACTTCTGCAGGAATTCGGACCAGCACGCGTCAAAGATACACCCATCTCGGAGGATGCTATTGTTGGGCTTTCCTTGGGTGCTGCACTAGTCGGCCTGAAACCGGTGGCTGAGATCATGTTTTCCTCATTCTTGGGATGTGCTATGGAAGAACTGTTTAACCAAGTAGCCAAAATCCGCTATATGAGTGGAGGACAGGCTAATGTATCTCTCGTAGTGCGGACCGTCAACAGCTTGGGGCGTTCTGGGGCCGCTCAGCATTCGGCACGGCCTGAAGCATGGTTCGTACACATACCGGGACTTAAGGTAGTTGCCCCCTCCACACCTTATGACGCTAAGGGCCTTCTCAAGACAGCTATCAGAAGCCATGATCCGGTTATGTTCTTTGAACATACCCTTCTATACTATGGTAGCAAAGGACCGGTGCCTGAGGAAGACTATACTATTCCTTTTGGTGTGGCAGACGTGAAGCGTAAGGGTAATGACGTGACAATTGTTGCATATTCAATGATGGCCGAAAAGGCTTTGGCGGCAGCAAAAGTGCTGGCCGAGGAGGGGATTGAGGTAGAAGTTGTTGATCCACGTACCTTGGTACCTTTCGATATCGACACAGTGGTTGGTTCGGTGAAGAAAACCCACCGGCTGATTGTTGCTTCTGAAGAGTGTGGACGCGCTGGTGTGAATGCGGAGATTGCGTTTCGTGTAATGGAGGAGGCCTTTGACTACCTAGATGCGCCTATTGAGCGTGTCACGGCAGCCAACGTACCAGTACCCTTCAGCCCGCCGCTAGAAGCGGCTGTGATGCCTGAAGCAAAGGATATCGTCAAGGCAGCTATAAAGCTGATGGAATGAGAAGGAGGTTTGTGGAATGAGAATACTATGGGATGAGGCGACTAGTGGTTCGCCAGAGCTTGATCCACTTTGGGAAGCTCTACGCAGCTACTTCAAAAAAATAGCTCGGCCAGATGTCGAGGTAACTATGCGCCACTTGCCAGTTTCAGCTAATTTCGTTCGCTCCCTGTATACTGAACTGTTGAATAACATTCAGGTAGTAGAAGGAGCTATCTGGGCCGAGAAAGAGGGCTACGATGCTGTCGTCTTGGGCTGCTGGGCAGATCCCCTTTGGGAAGCTAGAGAGGTAGTGAGTATCCCTGTTGTGGGCATTGGCGAGGCAGCTATGTTGCTGTCCACAATGCTCGGCCAGAAGTTTGCTATCATAACAGTGGCGCCTGGTGTAATTCCCACTATTGAGATTGATCTCAAGCTATATGGTTTGGAAAGCCGGGCTATCGTTAATCCCGTACGTGCCCTCGATCCACCCTCTGATACACAGCTTCTGGTTGAAAGTGTCACTAATCCATTCAAGGAGTTAATACCACGCTTTGAGAAAGTAGCCCGTGAATGCATCGCCGATGGGGCTGAGGTAATCGTTGTTGGATGTGGCTACTATGGCCCGATCTTATCCTTGCACGGCTACCATCAGATCGAGGGCACAGGGGTCCCAGTAGTGGATTGTAGTGCTGCCGGCCTCAAAATGGCAGAAAGTTTGGCTGACCTACAGCGTACAATTGGGCTTAGCAAGAGCCCAGCTCTGTACTACCGCAAAGTGCCGGCAGAAGTTCTGGATCGCGTGCGCCAAGTTCATGGTCTGGGGTAGGGTGAGATAAATAGCGCAACAGCCAGCCACAGAGCAACCCGCAGATGAAATTTATGTTTCTTCGGCTTTTCTGTAGCCATCATGGCAAATCCAGCAGCGGGAACTAGTATCCGGCGGGTGGTAGGCTGCCTTGGGAAGAGTGTTTGGTGCCCGAGAAAAGGTGAACGCCGTCCAACATATTCTTACTGGGCTTGATGCAATTGGTGAGGTCGATCTGCCCAGTTACATCTGCGAGATGATGGCTCTTGGTTCGTGGATGTCTTTCGTGCTCTCCGCGAAGATACGGCGCAAGAAGTTTTTGTTGGCAGGCCCGGGCGGAATTCTCGTAGGGCACAGGTAAAAACGTATAGAGAATGGAAGGTGAGCCACTTTGTTCCTAATGTTTCTCCGCCAGTTGTTTATCTACCCTTTGATTCTGGGCATCTTTGTATTGATCTCTTGTGATTCTGGCTTGTTTCCAGATTAGGAGGACAACGATGAGGTTGAAAGGGAAAGTAGCTACGGTCACTGGATCAGGGCAGGGGATTGGCCGCGCTATTGCCCTGGCATTGGCGCGTGAAGGTGCTGCTGTCGTTGCCAGCGATCTTTATTTGGAGATAGCGCAACGTACGGCACAAGAAATCAAGTCCATGGGAGGTCGAAGTATAGCTCTTAAAGTGAATGTCACCAGTCGAGAGGAAACGAAAAGTCTAATAGAAGGAGCAATCCAGGCTTTTGGTAAGTTAGACATCCTCGTAAACAATGCTGGGATATATCCAAGTGCACCAGTCATTGAAATCAAAGAGGAAGAGTG
>WFQT01000016.1 GCA_015486895.1 Anaerolineae bacterium | reverse complement strand
GGCATACACTATGGATCCGATAACCTTTGACTCACCGTATTCGGTCAGAACGAGGTTTAACTCCCCGGCGCGCATCCGAATCATTTGCCCAAGTGGGTTGGTGATGAGCACAATATTGGCTTTGCCCCCGGTTCGACCCATAAGTTCTGTGGCCGCCATTGCTCCCATCACCCAGTTGTTAGATTCCACAACCAAATCTACGAACGGAGCTGTGCCCGAATCCATTGAAGCGATGATAATCCCCTTTTTCTTCGCCTCTTCAAGAGCAGGCGCGGCCATCTTTATGTCGCCTTCTTGGATGATTATCGCGTCTACTCCTTGTGCAATGAAGTTTTCAATTGCAGCGATTCGATCAGGGACATTATCTGTCACTGTAGAAATAGCTGTTCCACCGAGTGCTTCTACTGTGTTGATTAAGACAGTGCGGCCGATTCTGCCAAAGAAGTTGGCCTGACCAAAGTTGTTTATGCCGATCTTGAATTCCTTAGCAAAGCCAGTTCCAGCCGCTAAGCCTACTATAAGAAGCCCTAATAACAGTACTAGTAAACTCTTACGCATGTTTCCCTCCTTGCATTGTCTGTCATTCTATCTGCTAACAACTAAGCTTCTACTTCAGATCTTTCCTCAATTATCACCCCCTTTTACAAGCGGTACCTGCATGCTCATCCACGATGTATCTATCTCCCCACGATCTCTTAGAGCCACTTTGCCGCTATGCAGCAACGCAGCTGCCTTAGCGACACGGCGTCCCACTAGGCGTGCTGCTTCCATCCCGTGTTCATCTTGCAGTACCGCGTTTCGGCTGGGATGTAGTTGTGTCCACCCTGCCCCACCAATGTAAAACCCACCAACAGTCACGAACCCCATAGTGAGAAACCATTGCAGAATCGAGGTAAGGGCAAACTCCACACCGCCGTTGCGATCGAAGCCAACAGCGACAGCTCCCGCTGCTGTTGCCGACCAATCGGGCAACGGTGTAGGGAACTCCGGATCCCATAGCTTCTTTAATAGCGAAGTACACCGTTCCATATAGGCTCTTCCCAGCGCATTTTGGTTGAAAAAGTAAACCGGGGATCCAAAGATCACTCCGTCAGGAATAGGGTCGATCAATGGGCGTACTGCCTCATGCCAATCATCTCTGATGACGCATGGAGATCGGAGCGTAGCGCACGCGTCGCACCCCAGACAGGGTGAAATCTGGCGCTGGGCGAGGAGGACTAATTCCACTTTCGAAGAGAAACTCATACTATGTGCAGCCTGTGCAGCCGCGTCCAAAGCTGCCTCCACTAAGATCTGCGTGTTTGCCTTCTTGCGTGGACTCGCACAGATCCCAACGAATCTCAATTTATCGGCCATTTTTCCCCCACAAAGGAGTTAAGCTTTCCACAGGCTGATATGCGAGTTGTGGTTGGCCAAAGCGTGCTGGGCCGAGAGCAACACTTCCTGCTTGTGTCTGTGCTGCTGAACGCAAGCGTGGATGGCACGGAGCTACGATCACTCGCACTCGTTGGCCAACATGGAGATCAGAGCTCATGACCCCGGCACCAGTTTCATCGATCATCATGATCAAATCAGGGAATATGCACCCAACGTGCTCGTTCTTCTTTGCCAGCATGAATTCATTTTTGATCGTTATTTCCAGGTTGTCCCCAACATCGCTACCGACACCCGTGATCCTGGCTATCTGGACCAAAAAACCCAGTGCGTCCTCTTCGCTTAACGATTCCACCACTCCATGGAATGCCACTCGTCCTCCGGTATGAGCGGCAATTGTTTCAGCGATTCTCTCTGGGTCGTGGAGCATAGCGATTTGTTGTCCTAGGTTCAGAGCGAAGGAGATCGTGCCTGGAACGATCACCTTACGCGCCACTTGCCCCTGCATCGGATAGTGGGAGTTAGCCCCGAGCCCGCCGGAGCGTGTAACCACGAAGCGCCCGATTTCATCGGGAACAAACGGAGAGCTTGCTTGCTGTACGATGACCAAATTACCTTCCCAATCGACTAGTGGCATCGGAACAATCGACACGCCATGTCCGGCAAGACTGGTCATCTGTGTTTCCGGCGCCGCTCTACCAAGGCCGTCTCCATCGATCACCGGGATTCCCACACGAGCAGCAAGGGAAAGAATGACCGGGGTGTTCAGCCCCCCCAGTTCGAACGGGACCACATAGTCTATCTTTCTCCCCAAGAGTGCTTCCATGGCCCTAAACGCTGCCAAAAGCTCGAAGTTGTTTTCCCATTGCTCCACAATCTCTTCCGGGGAAAAGCGGTCAAGGACCTTCACCGATCCCATAATTCCTCCGCTGACTACGAGGGCATCATCTTCCACCTCATCTAAATTGACTAATGTATAACGCCGTCCGCGAGCAAGATCGTTTTCGATGATTGCTTGCCCAAACGCGGTGCTACCACCACCGCCGGTCCCCATGACACTAAGGCCCTTAAGGAAAGCGGCTACATTGTTTGCTGATAACCAATCCGTATTATCAGATTTCACAGCCTATTACCTCCGATCCAATCATCAGTTTTACGATTAAATCTTGATCCGCATCGCGCGTCGGCAGATCACCGACTTTTTGCCCTCGCCGCAGGACAACGATTCGATCGGTGACCGCTAGGATCTCTGGTAGAACATGGCTGACAAAAACCACTGCTACGCCGTGTTTCTTTAATTGGCCGATCAAGTCCAATACCTTTGCTACTTCCTTGACGGCTAAGGCGGCAGTGGGTTCATCAAGAATTACCACCTTGGGATTTGCCGAAACAGCGCGGGCAACAGCAACCGCCTGTTGTTGCCCCCCAGACATACTCATAACTGGTTCGCGAAAAGAGCGGATCTCGATCCCTAACCCTGCGAGAGCTTGCTGCGCCATACTATCCATCTTCCGCAGGCGCAGCAGACCGAACCTGGTCTGCTCTCGTCCCAGAAAGAGGTTATCGGCCACGCGGAATCCGGGCACTAAACCGCGATCTTGGTGCACCGTTTCTATCCCCAACTCTTTGGCGTGACGCGGTCCCTCGAAGTGAATCTCTTTACCGTTGATGTAGAGTGATCCCTCATCTGGGGTATAAACTCCGGATAGGATCTTGATTAGCGTGGACTTGCCAGCCCCATTGTCTCCCACCAGGCCGACAACCTCACCAGGAGCAAGCTGAAAATCCACTTTGTGCAGAGCGTGAATTCCGCCGAATGCTTTAGCTACGTTCTTCATCTCCACTAGCGGAGGATTTCCTCGTTGCTCCACAGGTTTACTCCTTTCCTTTATTTCATGTTGTTGCTTTAGCCAAACTAACATCGAGCTAAAGATAAAGTTTCCGCAAGGTGCGTCGCTGCTATTAGCGGGTTGATCACCTGTACATCTGGTTTTTCATCTTGCAGACGAAGGCAAAGCGGACGAGCCAGTTCCGCCAACTCTGTGCACCCCAGTAGGAAGACGTCAACCTCGGGCAACAGCGCCAAGCTTATCTCCTCAAGTCGCTCAAAGGCTTCCTCCTCCCGTTGAGGAACTTCATCAAACGGCATGCCGATTGCGGTAACCGAGTGCAGTGCATCCCCGACGCCATACCGAACAGCATTCTGCGCGATGAGATCGACAATGCTTTCTTCGGTTGTTATGATCGCAAAACGGGCGCCGATGAGCTTTACTGCCCACATTCCTGCCTGTCCTACGCCGATCACTGGTATCTTTATCTGGGCGGAGCAACGATCTAAGCCAGGATCGGTGAAACAATCGATGATACAGGCATCTGCTCCTTCTGTTTCTGCTTGCTGCGCTATCCTCAGCAGATCCTGCGGCGAACCCATTCCCTGAATATGCACATCACTCATGTCGCGACCCTGAAAAACGGTGCTTGGCAGGGCGTACTTTGCGTAACGTCCCACAGCTACCTTAAGCCAGTCCGGTGTGAGTTTGACCGGTATCAGAATGTCAACCTGCACCGATATCAACCCCCGGTTCGTCGTAATCATGATGGTTGTAGATGAGTGGACCTCCTGGTCTACTGTTTATGCCGGAGTTGATAACCCGACCCACCAGCACCATGTGATCACCAAATTGACGTCTAAAAATAACTTCGCACTCTAGGTACGCTAAACAATCCTTCAACACTGGAACTCCAGAGACTCCAGGTTTGTTGGAATAACCTTGTAATTTATCGGTGTCGCGGCCTGATTTTCTTCCGAAATGAAGCGCTGTTTTCTGCTGTCCAGCGGATAGAATGTGTACAACAAAGTGAGTGCAGTCTTTGGCAAGGGTGTAAGAATAGTTCTTCTCCCATACTGCTACCTGCACCATCACTGGTTCTTCTGAAACGCGTACTACCCAAGCCGCTGTGTATGCGTTGACCTTTTGTCCGGACTTCAGCGTAATAACAAAAACGCCACTCGGGATCAACCAATCCGCGCGTTTACTTGCAACCGATTCTGTTTTTTCCTGTAAGCGCAAGTTTTCATTCATAATTAGTTTAGGTGTAGCCTAGTGCATGAGAGATGGCGATAGCAGCTTGTTTAACCTTGTTGGATAGTTCTTCTACCATATGTGGGTCGTCAAATTCTCTCTTAAGCCCAGTAATGCTGATTGCTCCGACAGTCTCTCCTCCGTATCCCTTGATCGGGGCAGCGAAGCACTTGATTCCCTCTTCGTGTTCGCCATCGTCGATTGCATATCCTCGTTCATTGGCGAGCTTCAGGTCTTCCAGCAACTCCATAGGATCGGTTATCGTCAAGGCGGTGTGCTTTTGCGGTGAGATATGATTAAGCAAATCTACAACCTGATCAGTGGGCAAGCTGCTTAGAAGGGCTTTGCCTACACCGGTGCAGTAGGCAGGCGCTCTTCCCCCGATGCGAGAGATGATAGGGAGGCTGCGCTGGCTCTCCACTTTGTCGATATAAACCACATCGGTTCCATCTAGCACACAGAGATGGACCGTTTTCTGTGTTTCAGCGCTAAGCTTAACAAGGAAAGGATGTGCAGTTTCACGCAATGGCATTCGGCGAAGCATGTGACTCCCCAGTTCGAGGATTTTGTTGCCTAGGTGATATGAGCCATCGCCGTTTGTCTGGATATAACCCGCTTGAAGGAGTGTGTTGAGATACCGATAAACGCTCGTTTTGTGGACACCGATGCTCTCTGCAAGCTCTACAGCACTCATCCCTTCCGCACTCTGAGCGAGCTCTTCCAGAAGCTTAAGACCCTTTTCTAGTATTTTAGCATCGGCCATAGCGAAAAACGCAACCCCTTATAGCGTTTAATGCGACCACCATAGCAGAAAAAGCGATAATTGTCAAGTGCGTGGGCCAAAACGGCCGGCTGAGTGGACAATGAGGCGTGATCTGTTGCCACGATCATCCCTTCAGCATAGCGGGGGAATGACTTGTTGGGCTCTTGTACGTTGCTTTTGATCTTGAGATGCGCTATAACCCTGCGGCCCGCTGGATAGTATTGTACGTAGCAAGGAGGCATGAAGGGATTCTGTTTCCCGACAATATTATGG
>WFQT01000015.1 GCA_015486895.1 Anaerolineae bacterium | reverse complement strand
TGTCACCCACCTTTTTGCCGACTAAATCTTCCGGCCGGCTAATTCCCGCGGTACCTACTGGAACCACAATGACTACACTACCCCTTCCCGGGGAAGCAAAGCGTCCTCCGGCGGCCTTGATGGGGTTATATGGTGCCAGGATCGGGGCCAGAATGGTGCCTGCGATTACAATGATAAGAATAAATGCCCCGGCAACAGTAATATACCACTCGCTGCCATACCATTTGCGTCCGCGCAAGAAGCGGGTGATAAGTCTAGCTTGCTCTAAGTCGTTCAATCTCTGCCCTCCTCTCTAATAGCGAATGCGCGGGTCCAGGTAGGCGTATAAAACATCAACGGATAAACTGACAAGGGCTACCAACACAGCGAAGAAAGCCACCGTTCCCTGAATAGATGGAAAATCCCGATAGCTGATCCGTTCTACTAAGAAGCGCCCCAGCCCAGGCCAGGAGAAAGTACTTTCTGTGAGCACCGCACCGGCTAAAAGCAACGCAAACTGTAACCCCATCATAGTTAGAATAGGAATGAAGGCATTTTTGAGGGCATGTCGAACGACAACACGAGGCTCGGATATCCCGCGAGCTCGGGCAGCGGTGACGAAATCCTGCTGTAAAGTATTAAGCATGTTTGAGCGGGTAAGCCGGGTGAAAATACCGGATAAGTATAATCCCAAAGTGACCGATGGTAAGATCAGGTGCTTCAAAGAGTTAACAAAGCTAGGCCAATTACCGGTAATGACACTGTCCACGAGGTAGAGGCCAGTGATGGTTCTCGGCGCTAATGAAAGGTCATCGATGCGGCCGGCTACCGGTAGCCAGTGTAAGTAAACACCGAAGATAAGCTGCAACATCAAACCAAGCCAGAAGACGGGAATGGCGTAGATGATAATACTGTATAAACGGAAGGTGTAATCGGTTGCACTTTTCCGTTTATAGGCGGCGTACGTTCCTGTGGAAACGCCAACTAAAATGGTAATGAAAAAGGAAACAATGGAAAGCTCTAAGGTAGCCGGGAATTTGTTCCACAAGTCCTTGGCAATAGGGCGACCTTTGACAGGCGCTAAAGAGGTGCCCAAATGTCCCTGGGCCAGGTTCCACAGATAATCGCCGTATTGCACTATAACAGGCCGGTCGATGCCCATTTCATGGCGTAATTGGTCTAAGTACTTCTTCGGGGTACCCGGTCTCATCATGGCCAAGACCGGGTCACCAGGCATAACTCGCAAAATGAAGAAAACTAAAGTGACCAGTATCCAAAGCATAGGGATGGTCAGCAGAATTCTAGTGACAATATAGGAACGAAGCGACATCACCTCTCCTTGGTACAGAATGGAAGGGCGGCACCGGTACCGGTGCCGCCCTGTAAGCTCGGGTGGAAAAGTTTATTTCCGTTCGAACAAGAAATAGTGAACCAGCATATTCGGATCGAGGACGACGCCCGTAATGTTCTTCTGGGCTACCACGAAGAGAGCACCTTGGCTCAACGGCAAAGTCGGCACGTCGTTCGCCCACAGTGTCTGGATTTCATCGTAGATCTTCTCACGATCGGCTCCGCGGAGATCTTTGGCGGCTCGACCTTCTTGCAACAGCTTGTCCATCTTCGGATTGCTGTAGAAGATACCCATATCTTTCGAAGCACCGGTCTCGGCGAAAGGAGCCGTGTAGTCATCCGGGTCCAGGTAGTCAGGATACCAGCCTAACATGAAGACAGGCATACTGCCAGCGTTCATGTATTCTTTGTATGTAGACCACTCGGCGCTCTGCAAGCTAACCTTGATCATGCCGGTTTCTTCCAGTGCGTCTTTGATGACAGAGACGACGTCTGCTTCGGTCTCGCCATAATGGGATGGCGTCCACCAGAGATCCATCTTCAAAGGCTTATCAGCGCTGAAGCCGGCACCGCTAAGCAGTTTCTTAGCCATGTCCAGGTTGCGCACACCATACTTGGTCTTGAAAGCATCAGTGTGGCTCCACATTCCCATGGGAACCATGCTGTATAACGGTTCATGGGTACCTAAGAACGCCTTAGAAACGATAGCGTCACGATCCACTGCTGCAGCGATAGCTTCACGCACTTTGACATTATCGAAGGGTTTTGTCTTGACATTGAAGCAAATGTAGCGGATCAAAGAGCCAGGGCCCTTCACCACTTGTAGCTTCGGGTTCTTCGCCAAATCTTCGTAGTCAGTGGGGTTAAGCTTCTTGGTAGCAATGTCGATCTCGCCATTCTCCAGTGCTAAGCGCATAGTTGTGGCATCAGAGAAGTACTTGACGATGATCTTCTTAGTCTTAGGCATGAAATCGCCCTTGTAATTGGGATTTGCTTCCAAATCCAATTCGACGTCACGCACCCACTTGGTGATCTTGTAGGGCCCGTAGCCGCCGCAGGTGCTATCTGGTGCGAACTTGTCCGCCGGATAGCAATTCGGATTCAAAGGCGAGTACGGCTGGGTAGCGACCAACATGGGGAAATAGTTAGTTGCTTCCTTGAGAACAAAGTTGACTGTCAGGGCATCGACCACATCCACATGGTCCACGAAGCTGGTAACGAGCCAATTGGGATCACCTTTGAGCTTGATTACCCTGTCAATGGACCATTTAACGGCCTTGGCATCCACTGGCGTGCCATCGTTGAACTTGAGGCCGGGACGGATCTTGAAAGTGTAGGTCTTGCCGTCCGCGCTAACCGTAGGCATGCCCACCGCAATACCCGGTTCCAGGTTAGTCGTCCCTGGCTTGTAATGCAACAAGGTATCCATAGTGTTGTGGTGGATTTCCCAGGTGTGGAAATCATAGGAATCCGCCGGATCAAGTACGGTGACCTTGTCGGTGGTGCCGATAATGATGGGTTTCGCTTCAAGTGCCTTAGTCGGTGCTTTGGTTGGTGCCGGTGCCTTGGTCGGCGCCGGTGCTTTCGTTGCCGCTTTAGTGGGTGCCGGGGCTTTGGTAGGTGCCGGCGTTGCCTTCGTACCACATGCTGCCAGCACGCTCAAGAGCATGATGGCCACGATCAACAAACTTAACAGTTTTGTCCGTCGCATTTTTCTCCTCCTCAATGTAGAGAATAGAAATAAACTGCCAACATCATCAAGTGGGGCGCTCCTTTCCCCCTCCATACTACCTACCGGAGCTTTACCACCCCCTTTGTCAAACTACATCGGCCGAAAGATTAATCGGCACTATGGTTTAACACCCATACACATATCTTATTATAGGGCGAATCCATCAAAAGTCAACAACAGCAATGCAGCCGTCAGTTTGGCTCTATAAACCCCGGTCCAAAAGCTCCCGATAATACTCTTTCAAGGTATGGGTTCCTGTTTTTGGTGCTACCATGTCAAGTTGCATCCCTGTAAAGAAAAATGACGCTAATGCATAGTATCGTTTGCTCAAGGGGTGCATCGCACTTACCAACAGTTTTGCTAACCATAGCGGAATTCTGCTGATTTTCGCAGGTTTGCCTAAGATGGAAAAGGCAAGAGCGGCGATTTCAAGTTGGGTGTAAATATCTGGCCCGCCGACAGGGATTTCTTGCTCTTTGCTTCTCACGGCATCGGCGCAAACTTTAGCCAGGTCCATGCCGTGGATTGGGTTCATTCGGTTTTGCCCGCCGCCGATCACAAAGAAACGACCGGAGCTGGCCATTTTCAGAAATTCGCTCATGTCAGAGAAATAACCGGTTGGCCGGATAATTGTGTAATCGAGTCCCGAAGACATCAACTCTTTTACGAATAGTTCGCGCGCTTTGACGATTTCGCTTTGGAACAGATGGGCCTGATATACTGACACGAAAATAAACTTCTGAACGGGTGAAGCTAAAGCAATATCGAGAATATTCTTGTTCCCCTGATAGTCGACATCCATGAAGCTGACTTTATCTCGTTGCCGGGTAATGCCAATGGACGAAAAGACGATGTCAATATCGTCGCATAGGCCGGGCAGTGTTTCCGGCTTGGTGACTTCACCCACAAACACTTCATCTATATCGTTGTTAACTGCCGGTTCCAGGAAAGTGCCAACTTGCGCAAGTTTCGCAGGGTTTCGCACTAAGGCGCGAACCCAGTAGCCTTGGCGTTTGAATTCCTGAACCACGAATTTACCAAGGTAGCCGGTAGCACCGGCAACTAAGACTTTGAGCATGAATTATTTTCCCTTTCTATTGGCGTAACCGTTCACGTTTTCCTTTGCCTCGCCCGGTTGTGGAAAACACCGGCGACGCCTAACAAGATGAGTGCACTGCCGCTAAAAGTCCAGGCGTTGAGGGGCTCGTGCAGTATAATCCAGCCTAAGAACATGGCCAAGACGGGGTTGACATAGGCATAAGTCATGACGATGTTGACCGGCAGCAGTCGCAATGCTTGCACAAATGAAGTGAAAGCAATCACAGAGCCGGCTATGACCAGGTATCCCCAGGCGAGCCACGCCTCCGTGGTGGGATGAGGTAGGCCTTCGCCGATTAAAAGTGCGACCAGTAGGAAGCCAACGCCCCCAAAGAGATGCTGGTAAGCCGAACTGACCCGGGGGGATAGCTGTACAGGCCTCCGGCGTTGTAACACGGTGCCCAAGGCCCAGTTGATGGATGCTCCCAACAGCGCTATCAGCGAGAGCACGTCCGCCGAGGCAGCATGGACTAACCGGGGTGTGCTTAGTAGCCCGACGCCCGCTGCGCCCAGCAACAAAGAGGTCACCAGCAGCCGTGAAGGGATTTGTCGATCTATCAGCGACTCGATCAGTGCGACCCAAATAGGGGTCATGCCGATGATCAGCGCCGCGTAGCTAGAATCGGCGCGTTGTTCTGCCCACAAGACCAAACCATTACCGCCTGACCATAGCAAAAGGCCCGAGCCGGCGACAGTGAGCAACTCTCCTCTGGTGGGGCGCAGGCGTGTCTTGCTCAAAGCAGCCCAGCTCAAAAGCACCGCTCCGGCTAAAAGGAGCCGCCAGTAGCCTAAAGTAAAAGGAGGGAAGCCGGAACCTTCTCGCACACCAAAGCGAATGGCCAGGTAAGTGCTGCTCCAAATTAGATAAACGGCGAATAAATAAGGCAACCCTTCCCAATTGATGGTCGAAGTGGAAAGGGGCAAAGATATCTCTTGTTGCCCTGGGTTTGAAGTGGACACTATTGCTCCTTGTATCCCCGCTAAACTGGGGAGCTTACTTAGCGCGGATCAGGGTGCCCGGCACAGGGGCACCTATGAGCGCTTCTTGCACGCGACCCGGCACCAAGCCACTGATGATTTGCACCTTTAAGTGGGGAGATGTTATGACCAAGTGTAGCATTTCTTGTACTTTGGCTGCCATGCCACCGGTGACGTCGGTGCCGCGCGTGCCACTCAGCATCTTTTCTATGTGAGGCGCTATCTCTTGCGTGATGACCGGGATCAACGTTGCCGCCGGATCTCGGTGGGGGTCAGAGGAAAAAACACCAGCTACTTCCCCGGCCAGGATAATCCTGCCGGGGGAAAGAATAGGCACCAAAAAACTGAACACTTCTTCAGTGGAGACAATAGTGCCGCCGCGGCGATCATCAAGCGCAACATCACCGAAGAGAACAGGTACCACTCCGGCGCTCAACAGACGCCTTGTCGGCTCCCAAGCCATCTGCACCAACTTGCCATCATGGCAGAGCGCCGAGGCGGACGGAGGCAAAGGCATCACATCAATGCCGGCTGCCCAGAGGACATCGGTTACGATCCTGTTCAACCGGGCGGCTGCAGCGGCAGTGGCGACGTAGCCATGCCATCCATCCCGGCCATGTACGCCCTGGCGCACCCGGTAACGAGCACCGGCAACGTGACCGAAAGAGCCACTGCCGTGGCCAATGAGCAACTGCAGGTGCGGCCGTTCGCTCAGGGCAGCGACAATTTCCCAGGCCAAACGGTTCAAGATATCCAAGCGGACTGTCTCTGGCTTCGTTTTATCGGTGATAAGGGAACCGCCTAATTTCAAGAAAACGAGTTCATCATTGGCGATCATGATGTTTTTGCCGGTGGCTCCGGACGGCGAACCAGGACGCTATCACCATCAATTTCAATGAAGTCGCCATCTTGAATTTGGGCAATAGCCACATTATCCAACATGGGGATGTCGGCAATTATGGCACCAACGGCAACGATGGCTTCACTCTCGGCGTTGAGCATGGCTGCCGGGGCAACGCCGTGGCGGGCTAAGCGCAAGATAGTGTAAGAGCCAACAGTGCTGCCTTTGCCGTGCGGGAAGACAAGCACTTTGCCAGCAACAGAGCGCCCTTCCAGCGGATGGCCCGGCTCGATGACAATCCCTGTTTCCGAGTCAACGCCGCCTAAGAAGCCAACAGGTTCTGGGGAAACTAACGCTTCCCCGGTAGCTTGCCCACCCTTGATGATGCGGCCGTGCATTGTCCATTCCATGCGCATTTTCCTCTTCGGATCGTAGAGAAAAGGCCACCAAATCCGGTGGCCTTCTTGTGGGCGAAACAGGACTCGAACCTGTGACCTCTTCCTTGTAAGGGAAGCGCTCTAACCAACTGAGCTATTCGCCCCTGTCGGCGATTATACGCCAGAGAAGCCACAGTTGTCAATTTGCTTTGCATTGGCCATATTGCCATAATAGAAACGAGTGCTGTTTGTTTATGGAGTAGATCCAATGCCCATGCTGGCTCCACGAGTAATGAAATAAGGTAGCGGCCAGCTAACCGAATGAACTCAGGAGCTATAGGGCGGCGCAGGCCATCGCATCATGGCGTTTTCAAATCTGTGATATCCAGTGATCCGCGAGCCAATTTGGAGGGTATGTTGGCATATCGCATCGAAGATGAACAGGGTCAGGAGTATTATCTGTCGCTGCAAGGCGGGACGTTGACTCTGAGCCGGGAAAGCGTAGCGAATTACACTTTTGACGGCGAAGGACGGCCCCACGGCGCCTGGATAGACGGGCTCACTTACCGCCGGGCGCTGGACAACCGTGTTTTGGTCAAATGGCCGGGCGGTCCGGGCCAGGGGCGCAACCGCCGGTTTTTAGACGACAACGAACGGCGCCACCTCTTCGCCCGGATTTTCTCGGATGTGAGGGGGATCGGCGAGGCAATTCTCGCCCCATCAGCGCGGCAGCCGGCCGATTTCCCCATGGAAGTCGCTCAACCCTGGTTGCAACGTGTCCTTTCCTGGGACTGGTCGAAGTTGGAGGCGGAGAGGGAACGATTTTACGCTGTTTACAAACCAGTGCCCATCATGCCGCCAGATCAGTATTTAGCGGTGGTATTCCAGGCAACGGAAGGGTGTTCATATAACAGGTGTACCTTTTGTACCTTTTACCGAGGGCGTCCTTTCCGCATTAAAACGGCTGCCGAGTTTCGAGAACATGTGCAAGCAGTGCGATCGTTCTTGGGGCGGGGCTTGGCTATGCGCAGGTCCATTTTCCTAGCCGACGCCGACGCCTTGATTATACGACAAAAACTGCTGCTGGAGATGTTGAGCTATCTTAACCAGCAAGTTGCTATTTTGTCGCCGAACCTCACCCGGGCGGAACGCTTGCAATTCAAGAGGAAACAGAAGAGCTGGTTCAACGGCATTTATGCCTTTATCACCGCCAGCGATGTGTTGCGCAAAAGCGCTGCCGATTATTCAGATTTAGCGACATTAGGATTGCGGCGGGTGTACATTGGCTTGGAGAGCGGCCATGATCCGCTTTTGCGTTGGCTACGCAAGCCGAATGATGCCAGCACGGTGGTGAAAGCGGTACAGCGCTTGCACAGCGGTAGAATTCCGGTCGGTTTGGTGCTGATGACTGGCGTTGGCGGAGATCGATTCGCGTCGGGGCACGTGCAGGACTCGGTGGCGATTCTGGCGAAAATGCCTTTGACCAAGCAAGATATCGTCTATTTCTCGCCTTTCGTCCCGGATGAGGGCTCTGAATACGTGGCCGAAGCTGTTGTTTTGGGCGTCCATCCGCTTTCCCGAGCCGATATGCTTGTTCAGGAAACGATAATGCGCCGGCAACTGCGGCAGGCCGGCGTCCAGGCGCAGTTCTCCCGTTACGATATCCGCGAATTTGTCTATTGAGTAGGGACGACCCATAGGTCGCCTCTACTTTGTGCCATTTGATAGTTTTTGGCAGCACAGATTTGTTAGCATAAATCTTGATTTCTGGCGCCTGTTTTCTTGAATAGACAGGCGCACTTTGTTGTTTGGAGGTATTTGCTCAGGCAAGGGTAGAATAGAACGCAGATTTCTTCGTTTTTCTTCTCGCTGAGAGCTGTGGGTTCTGTCAGACAGCTATGGATCCAGACAACACTATTGAAATTAGCGGCGGAAATCAGCGCCTTTCAGCATCATCAGCGTTCTATCAAGTGGCGGCTGGGCAGTTACGTTTGGAGGAAAATGGAACATTCTTCGAGAATCCCTGGTTTTTATAAACGTTCCCCGGCGGAGCGGGCGCAATTCGTAGCGACTTGGGCAGGCCTAACCCCCGACGAGATGGAACAACTTTCACATTCGCTGGCTGTCCCTGCAGCCGACAAAATGGTCGAAAATGTCATTGGCGTGTACGCCCTTCCGTTGGCCGTCGCCACAAACTTCCGCGTCAACGACCGGGATTTCCTGATTCCCATGGTCATCGAAGAGCCCTCGGTAGTGGCTGCGGTGAGTTTTGCGGCCCGGTTAGTTCGAGATGGCGGTGGCTTTACGACCGGCAGCAGTAAGCCGGTGATGGTTGCCCAGGTACAATTGCTGGATATTCCCGACATGGATGTTGCTATCCGGCGCATCCGGCAGGCGGAAGCGACGCTATTATCCAAAATCGACACTCTCCATCCGACGATTCAGCGCCTCGGCGGAGGGGCTCGTGCCATCTCCTGTCTCTTATACACATCTCCG
>WFQT01000014.1 GCA_015486895.1 Anaerolineae bacterium | reverse complement strand
GGAGTGCCTGTAGGACAGGTGATATTGCAGCGTCTACCAGCATCTATTGAACTGGGAGTAGCAAGCTTGTTATTGGCGGTGCTGATTTCGATACCAGCAGGGATTATCTCTGCGGTGTGGCGAAATTCCATCCTTGACTATGCAGTGACCACTGTTGCTCTGGCAGGGATCTCTATCCCGGTGTTTTGGTTTGCCCTTATGTTGATGATGTTACTGAGCGTGTATCTTGGCTGGCTTCCCGTGTCGGGCCGTGGAGCAACACTAGGAGGATGGTCGTTTCTAACCTGGGATGGGATCCGTCACATGATCATTCCCGCTTTAGCCTTAGCATCTGTACAAATGGCCATGAATGCCCGCCTCACTCGTTCGAGTATGTTAGAGGTCCTGCGAGAGGACTACATCACTACTGCCAGGTCAAAGGGGTTAGCGGAGAGGGTGGTTATCATCTCACACGCCTTTCGCAATGCCCTACTGCCGGTGATCACCAACATCGGATTACAAGCAGGAACATTGGTCGCCGGCGCGGTATTGACGGAGACGACCACTGCCTGGCCGGGAGTCGGCCGCCTCATGTATGAAGCGATTGCCAGGCGCGATGAGACGTTGGTCTTTGGGTTAACTTTGTTCATCGCGATCGCGTATCTTCTGTCATACCTACTAGTCGATGTTCTTTACGCCTACATCGACCCGAGAATCACGTATGAATAAATTTCGCGCCTCACTCTTGTCCTCCCTTTTCCTCCCTGGGCTTGGTCATATATTAAGCAAGGACCAAAAAAAAGGCTTTATCATTTTATTATTCTTTCTCCTCCACATTGGAATTCTGGCTTTGGCGTGCATAAGAAAGCGGCTATTTTGGATGGAAAAACCTCCAAATGCCGATATCCTCGCTACGGCAGCGATCTTTCTTAGCTTGCTCATCCTCTGGCTAGGGTCGTTCCTTGATCTATGGCGAAAGCAGAGACTACATCGCCACGCAAGGACACTACAGGGATATTGGAGTAATGCGGGCCACTATCTGCTACGCGATAAGAAAGGGATGGCTGGGGCGGTGATCCTCGTGATTATCGTCTACCTAGCGTTGTTCGCCCCTTTTTTCTCCCCGCATAATGCATTGAAGATGCACCTGACGAATACTCTTCTCCCTCCTTCGAAGGTACATCCCTTTGGCACCGATAACTTCGGTCGGGACATCCTAAGCCGAGTGATCTATGGTTCACGGGTTGCCCTGGGAGTAGGCGCAGCTGCAACCCTGTTCAACATGCTACTTGGAGGATTTCTTGGTCTGCTGGGCGGGTACTTCGGAGGTCTCGTTGATGCAGTGATCATGCGCATACTAGAGACCATCAATAGCATCCCGTTTATCGTGCTCGCCATCCTCGTTATTAGTGTCTTCGGCTCTGGGGCATTGAACCTGGTGCTCGTGTTAGGAATCTTCGGCCTACAACCTGCACGAATCATCCGCAGTCGCGTGCTTGCTATTCGAGAGCAGACGTATGTCGAAGCTAGCCGAGCAATCGGCGCCAACAACCTGCGTATAATCTTCTACCATATCCTCCCTAACTCTATGGCTCCCCTCCTCGTTGTCACTACGATGATGATCGGGAGCAATATCATAACAATCGCTGGATTGAGCTTCTTAGGATTCGGAATCAAACCACCAACTCCTAGTTGGGGGGCGATGTTGCAACAGGCTCAGGAATACATGAGGACCGCATGGTGGATGTCGGTCTTTCCCGGAGCTGCGATATTTCTCGCTGTCTTTGGGTTCAACATCCTTGGCGATGCTCTACGCGATGCATTAGATCCGAAACTACGCTAGTACTTCCAGCCTTTTTAGGAGGTGGTTACGGTGGATTGGCGAAAAAAGACCCGGCAAAAACTACAAAGCCCATCTGTAGCAGAAAAACTCTTAACTTGGTTGGATTGCTTTCCTAATGGTGACCAACAGCTTATAGATGTTATTTCTAATGGCGGGATCATATCCTTTCCTCACACCGAGCTTGATTACTCTGGCGAGATGACCATGCGTGTTGTCACCTCGCTGTACAGCTGGGGAGCACAGCGAGTGATCGCGCTAGGAGTGATCCACCAGGGGACTCTGCCCGAACCCTACAAGGACAAATTTGCCACCCTGCTGGATCCACAGGCGCCCGCGAAGATGCGACAGGAGAATTTGAAGATCTTTCAAGGCGGGTTTGTCCGTTCCCATGAGCTCACCGCTTTTGGGAATATTCCCACCGTGTCTCCACAAACAGCTTGGAGAAGAATAAGAAAAGACAACCAACTCCTCAGGGGCGAGTTCTGCCTCGAGTATTTCTTAAGCTTCCTTCATTTCGCCGCTGATCATTTGCACACAGATGTGCCACCTGTTTTCCCAGTGTACATTGGCGCTACGTTTGATCCGGCGACGGGGTCTTTCCGCATAGCAAGAGAAGTGGCCGATGAGATCCTGCAGTGGCACGATGACAAGACCGCTGTTGTCATAACAGGTGACCTTGTTCACTACGGTACAACCTATAGCACCAGCGCAGACATGGAAGGGAAACCAACGGCAATAAATGAGTTAGAACGACACTTTCTCCCTTTAATCGAGCGTGCCTTCCACCTTGCCTTCCAGCAAAAGAATTACCCAGAAGCATTTAGATACTTTAACGAGATTCTACATAACGATCAACGACTGTTATTCCCGGTAGTAAGTGAGATGCTCGGCCCACAGCCGACTTATCACATCATAGAATTTCATTTATCCGACTATGCACCGATTTGGAAAGTAACGCCGCCGTCAGTGGTTGCATCATCGCTCGTGGCGTTGTGCCCGAAGACGCATACCGCACAAACTCACACTTAAGAGAACTAGATTGCCCGTCAGGGCCAGCAGCAGTTCATGGATCACCGTGCCTTATGCCTTGTAGCAACGGTAGTAGAACATCTCTAGAGACGGTTTCAAAACCCTGCCGGCTGTGATACAATAGGAGGTATGAAGGGATATGAAGTCACAGACGAACAGTGGGAGCGGATTAAGCCTCTGCTCCCCAAGCAAGGGAAAGTGGGCCGCCCACGCGCGGATGATCGTACGGTGCTAAACGGCATTTTGTACGTGCTAGAAGTCATTTCAAAAGTCTCCCGAGACAGATCATGATACAAGCGATGGTGAAGAATCCCTCATACACTACGAGTGATCTCTCATACCGCACCAACAATCTCCGATAATTTCCCAACCAGGCAAATGTCCTTTCCACATGCCAACGCTCCTTGTATTCTTGCTCCCACGTCTTGCGCCGTCCTTTGTCTTTGCGGTTCTTTCCCAGTGGGATACACGGACGTACTCCGTTATTCCGCAGCCACTTGCGGAAAGAGTCTGAGTCGTACGCCCGATCAGCCACCAGCTTCTCCGGACGTTTCCGCGGACGACCTTGCGGCCGGGGAACACGAACTTGGTCTAATGTCCCTGGTGCTAACTTCACCTCGGCATAAGGGGGTACAAGTAAAAATTATGTCTGGAGGTGATTGAGGTGAAGGAGCAGCGACAAGCGGCGCACCACAAAGAAGCCAAAGATTTTGTCGGGCAGTTGGTAGACGATGTCTACTCGCGCATGACCCAAGGGGAGAAACCATCACTCGCTTTTCTTCTGGAGGAACGGCTGAACGAATTCATGCTGTGGGAACGAGATCGTTACCTACAACTGAACGGGGAAGAAAAGAGAAACGGCTTTTACCCGCGTGATCTCCATCTCACCTTGGGGAACTCAACTTGCGGGTACCCCGTATCCGCTATGGCAAGGCATTCCGTCCTGCGATCCTACCCCCCGGTAGAAGCGGGCGGACAAGGAGTACGAGGAGCTGTTGATCGGGATGCTTGCCAACGACTACTCGCTCGCCCAGATGACACGGGCATTGAAGACCTTACGGCTCCCGTT
>WFQT01000013.1 GCA_015486895.1 Anaerolineae bacterium | reverse complement strand
CTATTGTTGCTTGCCCGGCCTCGCCCCACACTCACCCCCACCATCGTGGCTGTCCGGGACTTGCCCGCCTACACGCGCCTCACCGGCGCCGATCTCACCGTAGCCTCGCGGCCTGCAGCCGGCACTGTCTTCACCGATACCGCTGCCGCGATAGGCCGGATCACCCTCTCGGCCGTTACCGCTCAGGACGCCCTCACCCCGGCCAATACTGTGGCCCTGCCCGCTGGCGCCTGGCTGATGAGCGTGCCGCTGACCGCGCAGCCGTTGCAGGTGGCGCCGGGCGCGGCTGTACTGCTGCTCCATGGCAACGATGCGCCGCTGCCAGCCACCTTCGTGGCGGGTGACAAAACCAGTGCTACCGTGGCTGTTTCGCCGGCCGATGGCCAGCGCCTGGCAGCCTGGCTGGCATTCCAGACTCCCATTATTCTGGCCCGCCAGCCGTGAGCACAATGGCTGGGCCAGCTGTGCCGTACCACGGCAGGCTTGCAAAGAGAGCTGGCTCAGGTCGCGGCTGATTCACTGTGAACCTGGGTACGGGGTGGATCAACCGGGGTGCACGTTGACGGCCTTTGAACTTGAATTCGGTCCCATAATGCTTAAGTCTCGACGCTAAGTTGACCCAGGGCACGTCTAATACGATGCTATGCTTGTTACTCAGCACATAGCCCACTCCCTAAAATCAATGATGAAAACCTCGCCCGGAACGACAACAAAGAACTGGCCAGATTTGCCGTTTCTGGGTATGATTGCATTAGCCGTATTTTGGCGTATCAACTAGCCAAGGGAGAGATTAAAACATGCGTAGCCCTATCAAGTGGGTCGGCGGCAAATCGAAGATCGCCAAAAAGATCACCACGGTCATCCCTGAACACACGTGTTATGTTGAAGTGTTTGGTGGCGCCGCTTGGGTGTTGTTTCGAAAACAGCCCAGCCAAGTAGAAATACTGAATGACATTGATAATGAGCTAATTAACTTTTTCCGAGTAGTACAGGAAAAACCAAGGAAACTCATCAAAAGCTTTGACCTAACTCTGGCCAGCAGGGATGAATTTGAAAGGCAATTAGCTCTTGATGTCACAAAGCTAGATGATATCACCCGAGCGCACCGCTTCTATTACATCCTGATGGCCAGTTGGGGGGGGGAATTGGGAAATGCACGGTTTCAGACCAGTGTTTCAGATGGCGGCGGCGGAAACCGGTTGATCGGTGCGTTGCGTTCTGCTAAAGAGCGCATTCAGCAAGCTCATAGCCGTTTGCAAGGAGTGATCATTGAACACCTCGATTGGCGGGAATGTATTGACCAATATGACGACCCCAGAACTTTCTTCTATCTCGACCCTCCGTACCCGGACAACAATTGCAACTATCTCCATAACATGCGCTCGTTTGTGGAGCATCAAGAGCTTCTCGCCCGCCTCACGCGTGTGCAAGCCAGGTGGCTTCTAAGCACTTATGATAAACCAGACCTTCGTGTTCTCGTGAGCGATTACTCAGTCATACCGGTAACATTTCCCTCGGGAATGAATGGCTACAAAAACCAGGAAATCCTCGTGGCCAACTACGACCTGGAAAAGATCATCTCACAACGCGCGTAAGCGAAACTGAATTGTTAGAAGCTATACATACCGGGAAGCATCAAAACTTTCGCTAACTGCCTGCCATCCATGATCGAAGCAATAAAGTTTAACCTTCCGAGCAGGCGCCTGAATGCAATAGATTCGAGGATCACCCGAGTCTATCTGTTCCACTACGTAGAGCCAGGCATTATCGCCACGCTCGTGCGCCATATCAAATTCAGTACTGGTCATTCTGGCAGGGTTTCTTCCATCCCACACCCCTGTTAACGTCTTTACTTCTATATAACGAGCTTGTTTAGTCATAGGATCAAAAGATTTGACGTCGTAGCCAGGATTGTTGGGATTGTCGATATTAGCATCTTCCGGCTCTCGTCCTTGCTCACGCTCAAAAGCCATCACAATATCAACCCCTCGCTGTCCGACAGCTTTTAGGCGAGATCCTCTACCATTATCCTCTGTCGACTCCTGTCCTTCATCTTCCACAGGCAAGACGTACGATAACAGGTGATTAGAGCTCCTCTTAGGCTTTCTCTTTGTTCTGGATGTCCCCAGATTATCCTGTCTACTAGTTTTAGCTTCAGGCAATTCAGTGTCACCCTCTGATGATAGCGAGGCTGCATTCCTGTCCGTTTCAGGCCTTTCAGGCAACTCAGTGTCATCCTCTGATGATGGCGTGGCTGCGTTCCTGTCCGTTTTGGGCCGTTCAGGCAATTCAGTGTCATCCCCTGGCGATAGCGTCCTCGCATTCCCGTCCGTTTCGGGCCGTTCCGGCAACTCAGTGTCATCCTCCGATGGTAGCGTGACTGCATTCCTGTCCGTTTCAGGCGGCTCCGGCAATTCAGCGTCATCCTTTGGCGATAGCCTCCTCGCATTCTCGTCCGTTTCGGGCCGTTCCGGCAATTCTTGTTGCGCGCCAAGGGTGACAGCAGTATCTGCCAGAACCAGAACACTCTCATATTCTTCCAGCGGTGGATATCCCAAATCATCCAACATGGCATTCGCGTCACTTATAGAGGGACTACGGAGAATGTGATCCAATTCTAATGCCAAACTGCTGTAACCATCACCATCGCGGAGCGCAAATGAAAGTTCTCGCGAAATTGCCCTAAAGGGGACTTCACCGTTGACAGACTTGAAGTAGAGAGAACCGTCCAACAAAATGGCGTCTACGCTTTCGGAATAAGGATCGACCTGACGAAAGGCACGCAGTTTCCGGGCAACTTGTATTCGTTCCGCTTTTTGGAATCCAATTCTATATATCCGATCTAACCGAAGACGACGATCACCCGCAATGCGCTGAATCAAATGCTTTCTATCGCGCAATTTCTCAGCAATTTCTGTATCAACTTGAGGAAGGACCAGATCTACCAGGGAAGTTTCAACCGCTTGACTAAGACGCCGGACCCCTGCCGCCTCCATCGCCTGCCAACAATCTCTTGTGCGGGGAATGATATCGTTTTGTACGAGCTTGAATTTCTCGGCCCAGCGAGGACGATCTTCGAAAAAAGAAAGTGCTGGCTTTTGAAGAATATCCCTTGTTGTTATCACGCATCGTTTCTGGGACAATGTGTCCTTGATCTCTTGCGCCGTAACAGTACCTTGTTGTAGAGCTTCGCTGAGAATGCGCCAGGCGGCAAGCGTGATTTCATGTTCGGGATGATCAGTTACAGGTTGGGTCGAGTGCACAAATGGCGAATTGGCAATCTCCTGCAAGACCGCAATGGCATCTTGGTAATCAGGTTTGTCCTTCACTCCCAGTTTATCTAACATGGCCTTAAAGCTTCCGAATTCCCGACCTAACCGATAGCGATACTTGCCAAAAGGATGGTCATCCCAAAATACCTGATCCGGTCTAACCCACCGTCCCTCACCGGATGGAAATTCCAAATAGAGACACGGATTGTCCTGTAGCAGCGCAATCGCATCACTGTCGTCATTGCTGCTGAGATATTTGTAGGGCTCGGTAGAGGTTTCCTTATCCTCCTCACTCAGGTGGAGTAAATGCTTCGCAACCTGAACTGGCAATGGCTTCGTCTCTATGCCCAAGAACTCGATGAGAAGATTTCCCTTCCGCTGAGTTTGTATGGGGATATCTAAGAAGTTACCTTGGGACTCAAATAGATATTGCAGATAACTTGCATAGACTTGGTCTGCCGCGAACCACTGATTGGGATCCTTTGTTCCTGGCAACCAGGGGATGTACTTCAATTGCTGAAATTCTGAGGGGGTTGCTTCTCGCCAAGTTTCCCAGGTTGACGCCAGATAGTCAAAGATTTTTGCGATGACTTTCCGATTCTGCTTTGTCGGTGGACCAGATATAACCTCGTTAATGCAAAACACAATGTGTTCCGGACGCGGCTTAGTATTGACTCCCATCCACTCGTAGAGCGAGTGAATGGCTTCTTGCGAGTCATCAGGCACTTGTGCGATCGGATATCTCTCACCAAAGAGGTTGCGCACTTCACTCGTATCAAAATATACCTGACCAGCCGGCATGAATTTAGCATCACCACACCACACCAACTCCAGGTTTGATAGCGTTTCACGAGTCTCAGGTTGGACCTGTAATTTGCCAATGTTTTCCGCCAACACTTTGAGTAACCCTAGTTTCTTATCCGTTTCCAACTGACCAGAATTTACTACTGTGGGAACCCACTCGCTCACATACATCACAAAATCCAACTGGTTCACCCCAAGGGTGTTTTCCAAAAATTCTCTCCGCCCACCCAAGGATTCGACATCTACCAATTGCGCCAGTCCGAGTGGATCGACGAAATCGCCAGGCAGGAAGCGATCGTCCAAAGACCGAAGCTTGCCGTCTGCTGTCGGCCAGATGGCAAGGGAACGCAGTCTTACTTGAGCCCAGAAATCCCTGATGATCTCATCTTCGTGGTCTTCGAGCCAATTGTACATTTGCATCATAGGGAATTGGTTGTTGTGCCACAATCTTCGAAGTGACGTCTGAGACTCTTTCAAAATTTCAATGCCGTCATATAGTCCGAACTTCGGCACGAGCGATTTGGGGATTGCGCCTTGATACGACTTCGAATCGAACCAGATGATTTCCTGCAAACCGGCAAACAACTCCTGTGTTCTCTGATCAGCAACAAATATCTTGTTTGGGGGCCACAAAGCGCCATCTGAGCCGAAGGCAATAGCGAGATGGGCGAGCTTTTCTCTTGACTGCTCTTTTTCTCGAGACTTTTCCAGCAAACTTTCAAGTGCTTTCCAGAACGTTTGCCAATCATCGGTTTCTTGCAAATGCTTAGGTAGCGACGAAACTTCTTTCCGATCTCTCCAACCAGACCTTTCCAGTGCGGCAATAACATGCGAGAGTTCGAGAATCTTAACCCCGATACTGGTGTCCGTGAGCAAATTCTTGAATCCGCGCAAATCCTCATGGACGACAGGTAGTCCCAAATCCTCTAACATTGGCGAGGCCGCAATTTCATTTTTGCTCATCGGGTAATACACTTTGTCCGGACGTACCTTTTCTCCCCGTGAGGTCAACACAGTCGGTTGCGAAGCTACCAGCACACGCATTTTATGCCAGAAATCGGGCAGTTCCTGGTTCAAAGGCCCATGATCATGTGCTCTTTTGGTCCGGTCAACGAACTGCCAAAAAACGTACAGGTTAGGAAACAGCCCAAGCAGGCTCTGCACATGCTGGGCAAGAGTGCGACCTGCGCACCCAAGTGCCAGACGATTCCAGTTACTCTTGTAATCACCACCAAAGAGAATGCGCTTGCGATCTGGCGATGGGAAGAAGTCAGCGTTGATGTGAAACGGCAGATCAGTATGGGTCTCTGAAGGCAAAAAAGCAAAAAGCAGTCCGTTCTCGAGCGGTTTTTCTGGAACTGCGACCTCAACTGTGGGTTTGCGTGCTGTCAGAATGTCTCCGAACGTAGTCCGCATGGCCCGGCTTTCATCTGAATAGTCGCCCCGGAAGATTTTCCACTCCACGGTTTCATTCCCATCGGCAATCAGGCATGTATCGGCTTCACGAATGACATCAATTTTCCGAACTAATTCCCCATTTCGTTTGACTTCCAAGGTTGTGATCTGGCGCAAGAAGAGCGCCGCGTGTTGAATGGCTCGGCTGATTTCTTCAGTGTACTTCTCCAAGTTCTCGTGGCGTACGGCGGGGATCTGCAGCTCCTTCCGCACCGAGCTGTTCTCAAACGCCCATGGCAAACGAAAACGCGTGTACTTCGTTTCTATTTTCTCCACCCAAATGCGTTGGTCTTCCTTTTGCTCAGGCTTAAAAGTCCAGTGCCGTCCACTGGAGAAAATCTCTGGTGAGTCGGTAATCTGATAGACCGAGATGAATCCGATACCGAAGG
>WFQT01000012.1 GCA_015486895.1 Anaerolineae bacterium | reverse complement strand
TCAGCGGTAAGACAGGACGACAATTCGACCGCCGTTGGCTAATCCTCCTGTCCTTTAGCAGTAGCATTCTGCTCCTTTTCGGCGCTCTCTTAAGAGGCATTTTCTCAGAGCGAGACATCAGCGCCATGATGGAATGGCTTTCTCCCCTTTTCGGACTCATAGGTTGGGCCATCGTCATTGCTTTAGAAGCATTTCTCCGCTTCATGACCCCTTTGCTCACCTGGTTAATACGTACCATAGCTCTACCGGCCACCCAAGGCACGCCGACACCAGCGACACCGGCAACGCCCAATTTCACTTTCGGCGAATCACAAGCCGCCACGGGCCCTCCGCCGTGGATGCACGTCCTGTTCAGCATTTTCGGCTACACCACGATCGCCTTGCTTATCCTCAGCATTGCGTTCTTGATCACCTTGACACTTTACCGCCGCCACCCCGGCGGCCAGGTCATCGCGGAAAGCCACAAAGACTTATCACCAGATGGGCTTCTGGGAGAAGAGAACGAAGTGTTCTGGTCTAAGCATCTACAGCGGCTCCGCCGGCTATGGGAACAATTGCGGCATATTCGCAGCGGCGCCCAACTACTGGCCGCCATCTCCATTCGCAACATCTACGCTAATGTGAGCCGGTTGGCGGCGCGACAAGGGCATCCTCGCCGGCCGGCGGAGACCCCATACGAGTACCTTTCAAGCTTACAGGCCGCTTTCCCCGAATCGGCCGGCGAACTGAGCCGCATCACGGAAGCATATGTCCAGGTGGAATACGGCCGTATCCCTACCGGCCGGGGGACATTAGCCGCTCTGCGCCGGGACTGGCAAAACATCCGAGATGCAGCACGAGAAAGAAAGAAAGGGGAAGCTTGAGAGAGTGCCCTGCCCCGATGCGCTACACGACGAAGGCAAGGCTGCCACTAAAGTACAAATAACTTAGCGATGGAATCCTTGTATACCGGACAAGAACTTAATGCAAAGCCGCAAAGGAGCTTCAGGCGCAAAGAAAAAAGATAGCAGTCAGCAAATCTGCGCCCCGATGACATAGTTCTTGACACCAGTCTGATTTGTTTCGAAAGCTTTGCGCCTGCCTGTGTATTGTCTCCTTTTTGGTTCTAGCTTATCCAGGTGGGGATTACTTAGAAGTGAAGCGCTCTTGGTAACGGTCCCCCTTCTTTATTTAGCCAACAAGCCATCCTCTGGCCATGACCAGCTAGACATCGTCGTTAATAAATCCATAGCCGTTAAGTCCAGCGACAGAGGCGTGATCGAGATGTGGCCTTCCTGTAAGACGGTAATATCTGTACCCGGCTCATAGATCCCCGTGGGAGCTTCCCCGCCTATCCAATAGTATGGTTGACCGCGAGGATCCTCCCGCACCACCAGTTCATCGCGATATATCCGCCGACCTAACCTGGAAAGGTGAAACGCAGGCTTACTTGCCGGGTGCAATGGAATATTAACATTCAAGAAAGTCTTTGGAGGTAAGCCGCGCTGCAAAATTTGTCCCGCCACTACCCCACAAGCTTTTGCTGCCAACCGATAATCAGGCAAAGGAGCATCTTTCTCGAACTCCTGGGAACAGGCCAATGCCGGCAAACCAGCAACTACCCCTTCCATAGCCCCAGCCACGGTGCCGGAATAGGTCACATCATAACCCAAATTGGCACCCAGGTTAATGCCGGAAACCACCAAATCTGGCTTGCGGCCCAGCAGTCCCAACAACGCCAATGCCACACAATCGGACGGTGCGCCGCTGATAGCCATCGCTGCCGAACCGTCGGGCAAAGTCACAGGCCAGGCACGGAGTGGCTTGTGCATAGTCTTGGTGTGCCCTGCTGCAGACCAGTTGTGATCCGGAGCAAAGACAACCACTTCTGCGAAAGAAGCCAACGTCTTTCGCAGAGCTAACAAGCCAAGCGCTTGCACGCCATCATCGTTTGTTAACAGGATCAAAGGCTTGCCCATAGCACTATCCACTTCCTATCCAACGGCGAGTCGGAAAACTGGCAGCAAAGCGCTCGCTCTTTACTGGAAGCGACGCCGGCCGAAGCGGGGGCCACGGTAATGCTACGGCTATCAGGTACTGCTTCGATAGCCGCTCTCCACTCTTCGCATTCTTGTCTTGCTTCGGCTGTACCTTTTTATCCTTGGAAATAACCCGGATCGGCAACAGCTCACTGTCTGAGCTATTGCCTGCCTTATCAAAAGCAGTGACTTTCAGCCAACGGGTTTCAGTGTAAACTGTTGTGTCCGAAATGACGATGTTCCAGCGTTCGTTGTAAGGCGGCACAGTACTGGTGGCAAATGCAGTATCATCAATGTAGAACTCAACCCGATCCATGGCCCAGGCATCAGTAGCATTTACTTGCACCATCACATACTCGTCATCCTCTTTGACAAATAGCTCATCGTAAGTAGGAGAGGTGATTTTCACCTCTGGCGGCGTGTTATCGATAATGATAGGAATGTCATTCACGCGCTCGACACCATCGCCGCCGATGACGCTCAGGCGCAACGTGTAGAGACCATCAGGGAACATGCGGGTATCCAGGTATTCCAGCACGTTGTTATGTACCCGATTGCCGTGATCTGGGCCGATCTGCTGCCAATTGTCCGGCGAGAGCCCCGGTCCCAACAAAATGCGGTAGCGGCTGAAATTACCCTCGGCGTTGCCGCGGATCTCCATCATTTCGTGGACGTAGCTATAAGGATGCGGCTGCGCGATAACCGTATCGCCACTCAACACCACGTTAGCGTAAGTATCATCATATTCCTTAGGGGGCTGAGGGATTTTCGCCTCGCGCACCCAGTCATCCGCCTCCGGAGGTAAAATCTCGAAAGTTTTCTCTTCAATGAGGTCTGGCGGCGTGTACGGCGTGGCCAGTTTACCGTTCTCCCGATTGATGCGGAACACCTGCCAGACATTATCCGGCTTCGTGGGGGTCTTGCCGGGGAGAAAAACCTCTTTCTCCACAGCGTGAATCTGCTTACAGGCATCCGTCACCAGCAACCCAGAAGGCCAACAAACATCCATGTGCACGATCCCCGGTGGCTCGGTAAAACTCACCGGCTTCGTGTCGCGCAGAGCATACGCCATTACGTCTCGCCAGATAGGGGCAGCGCCAATAGCCCCCGAGACATGATGCATGGCGTCGTTATCGGCATTGCCTACCCAAATGCCAGTGACGATTTGTGGTGTGTAACCAATGGTCCACGCATCGCGAAAGTCATTAGTAGTTCCGGTCTTCGCCGCCACCGGCCGCCCGTCAGGCAATTGCAGGTACTTAGCAAATCTCCCGAAAGTCATGGGGCGCGGTTTAGGGTCAGAAAGAACGTTATTCATGAGATAAGTAAGCTGCGGTGTCACAACCTGGGTGGTTTCTGGCTTCGTGAATTGGTCAATTACCCGGCCATCCTTATTCTTAACCAACAGAATTGATACTGGGTTCAGAGTACGATAGCCCGGGCGCTGCTGGTCGGTAGGAACAGGTCGACCGGACATATAGCCATTGTTGGCCCAAACGCCAAAGGCATAAGCCATGTCCATTAGTTTGACCTCACCGCCGCCCAACGTCAGGCTCAAACCGTAATAATCCTGGTTTAACGTGGTAATACCCATGCGATGGGCCGTCTTCAAGACGTTCTTCACTCCTACTTTACTCATCAGCCACACGGCTGGAATGTTAAGTGATCGTTGCAACGCCTGGCGCAAACTCTGGGGCCCGTGGTACCTGCGGCTGTAATTTTCCGGTACATAAACACCGGTCTGGGGATCTGGAAACACCTGGCGCACATCCAGGACCATAGACGCAGGAGTAAAATTCCCGGCGAAAGCGGTCATATACGTGAATGGCTTAAAACTGGAGCCGGGCTGCCGGTTCGCGGTCACCATGTTTACCTGGCCCTGAATAGCACTATTGTAGAAATCTAAGCTACCGACCATGGCTAAAATTTCCCCAGTGGAAGGTCGCAGGACCACTACAGCCGCGTTATGGGCATTGCGATTAATCTTCGTATCCGCTTCCATTTGCTTGATATGCTCACGGGCAATTTCTTCTGCCTGCTTTTGCAGGTCATAGTCCAGGGTAGTATAAACTACGAACCCTTCTTTCCAAATGCGGAATGGGTCCTCAGGGGTATTGTAGCGTCGGTCCAACTCATTGAGAACATAAAGGGCGAAATGTGGCGCATCCTTAATGTGATACCGCTCCGCCGCTGACTTGCGCACATGCAGCGGCTCAGCGTAGGCAGCATCCGCCTGCTTCTGGGTAATATAGCCGGCAACCACCATCGCCTGTAAAACCTTCTCCTGCCGTCTCTTGGCGTCCTCTGGATTGTTAATGGGATTCAAAGCTGGGTACTGCGGCAAATGCGCTAACATGGCCGCCTCAGCCAGGTCCAGGTCTTTGGCCGGCTTGTCGAAATAAATGCGCGCCGCTGCCTCGATACCGTAAGCAGCATTCCCATAGAAGTTATAGTTCAAGTACCATTCAAGGATTTTGTCTTTGGGGTAGCGGCGGGTGATCTCCACCGCCATGATGATCTCTTTGATCTTGCGGGTGAAACTCCGTTCCGTGCGCTCACGGTAGCTGAAAAGGACATTCTTGATGAGCTGCTGCGTAATAGAGCTTCCCCCTTGCACTGATTGTCCTTTCAGATTAGCGAAAAAGGCGCGCCCGATGCCCCGTATGTTCACCCCCGGATTGCTGTAAAAGCTACGGTCTTCCAGGGCAATGGTGGCTTTTTGTAGCCAAGGAGAGATCTCAGGCAGCGGTTTGTAAGTGCGGTCGCCGCGATACGGCCGGGGATCAATAGACTCGTAAAGAAGATGCTTGCCGGTGCGATCATAAATTCTGACCGTCTCAAATTTCTCTTGCTTCGTCTCAATAGCGCTAGGGTCAGGCAACTGATGAGCGAAATGCAAGTATACTGCCGCCACAGCAGTGCTACTAATGAGCAACAACGACAACACCGATACCAAGGCTATGACAATAAGCGCCGTGGTCAGCCTCCACAACCACCCCGGCGTGCTCACAGACCGCAGGCGAGCGCGGCGTTCCCGGCGTTTTCGAATCACACGTACAAGGCTTAGATAGGGACTCATAACAAAATAGGTTTGCTCCTAACCTGGCCGAACCAGAACCCAAAAGGGAACCACTGATTGCACAGATTATTACTTCTCAGCCTCGCCAACAATTGGACGCTGATGACACTGATCGTTTCTGGTTTATTTGCTTTATCTGCGAGTACCAGCGTGAAATCTGCGGTATCTGCATTCTATTTGCTCAAGGCTGAGCAGTTACCACAGATTTTCGCTTTTCCCACTGCGTAATCTGTGGTTCTCCAAAAAGGAAGCGAATTACGCCAATTACCAAGACGTATCACCGGTTGCTGGGGAAAACAGGAACTCGCTTCTCCGCTACGTACCACTGTGAGAAGAAGTGGAAGCGGTCCGCTGGCCGGGTCATGGTGCCAACACGCACACCGCGCACAGTATTGCGCACTCCATAAGTATAAACCGGATAATAAAGCAGCAAGGCCGGCACCTCCTGCGCAAAAATATCCTGGAAATGGTGATACGCTTGTACCCGTTTCTGGAAATCCGTTGTCCGCCGTCCAATTTCTAACTCCTCGTCGGCATAGCGATTGCGCCAGCCCCCATAGTTCTGCCCGCCATCAATCTGGGTAGAATGCCAAAGAGGATAAGGGTCTGGATCACCAGATAAGTCCCAGCGCACTAACGCCGCCTGGAAACGATGTGTGCTCAAATGCTCTCCCAATAACGAGGCAAAAGATACTTGCTTCATGTGAGCATCTACACCAATGTCATTCCAAGCGGCTACCAGAGCCTGTCCTACAGCTACGTGTAAAGGCAAATCGTCGGTATAAAGTAGTATGGAAAGTCGTCTACCGTCTTTTGCCCGCACGCCATCGTCCATCTCTTGCCAGCCAGCCTGCGTCAAAATTTGAGCTGCTTCTTTCGGATCATATGCGTAATGGCGAATATCATTCGTATAAGCCCAGTTATAGGGTAAAAAAGGTGTCTCGGCTACAACCCCGGCACCATTCAACAAGTCGTCCACTAACCCCTGCCGATTGATGGCCATAAGCAAAGCACGTCGTACCCGCCGATCTCGCAAGTAGGGTACGTCGTCATTCTGTTGATTCAAGAGTACCGATATATAAGAAGAACGTATGCCGAAGAAAAGCTGCATATCATCAAAATGTTTGATCTCTGGAAGCAAGCTCAGAGGAATATCTGCTACACCATCCACTTCTCCCCGCTGATAAGCAGCTAAGAGAGCGTAGGCATCCGGGTAAAAGTAAAAGTGCACTGCGTCTAAGTACGGCTGTTCACCACCGAGGAAATTCCCCGGTACTAACACGAGACGATTTCGGTAAAGTCCCTGAAAACGAAACGGCCCGGTACCAACGGGATGCAAGTTCAGTTCTGATTTCGTTAATAGGCTTGCCGGGATATTATGCCACAGATGATCCGGCAATATACCAATAGTGAGAGCATCTAAGAAAGGCGCCAGAGGCTCCGCAAGGGAAAACTGCACGGCGTGGTCATCCAGCTTCTTCACCTGAACGTTGCCCCAAAAATCGTGCAAACTCTTCAATCCTGGGAAATCGGGGGATTGCATGGTATGGACAGTGTACAGCACGTCGTCGGCTACTAACGGCGCGCCATCATGCCAATACACATCCTGGCGCAATGCCACTGTGTAGGTCATACCGGAAGGATCCACCCACCACTGCCGCGCCAGATCAGGATGATACCGACCTCCTTCATCCACCCGGACTAAACCCCTAAATAGCAGTGGCGTCAGGTCCTGATCCGCTTGGTTAAACTGCGCCAATAGCGGGTTCAAATAACGGGGAGCACCGGCAATACCCTCGCGATAGATACCACCCTTTGCAGCCACCACCGACATCGTATAGCGGTGGGAAACACTCCCCAAAACGCCAACGATAATGACTGCACCTAATAAGGCAACTATAGTTTGCCAATAAAGATGTCGCTTCACTGTGGAAAAACCGGATTACCCACCAACCATCACGGCCAGGAGAGAGACGAGGAAAAATATGACCGAAAGGACAATGGTAATTTGGAAAATTAGCTTATCAACGCCACGGCGGGTATTGTAAACCGCCGTATCACCGCCAAAGACACTGCCCACGCCAGATCCTTTAGAACCGAACATGACAATAATGATAAGGGCAATAGCCAGGATGATCTGAATGATATAGAGATAGGTTGTCACGGAAAGCCTCCCTTAAAAATACAACCACGAATTCCACTAATTACACTAACAGGTGCGCCCGGCCGGCGTCTCCTCTGAAAATACCTCCCAACCCTTCATGTGCCAGGCAGGTCCGTGACCTGCCGTTGTCGGGATCACACTCGCCGCATCACGGATGCAGCTTGAGCGGTGGCTGTTTTCATCCGCTGTGGTGTGCCGTGGGCCTATGATAACTCCTCAGCAAATAGCCCGAAAAACTGCTTTCCAAGCGCTTTTATTATACTACATGTCCCCGGGAAAGCAGTAATTACCGCCGGCCAGAATTGTCGTCGGCTCAGACGCGAGTCACATACGAACCATCGCGAGTATCGACGCGAATGACATCACCAACGTTTACAAAGAGGGGTACCTGCACTTTCAAGCCAGTCTCCATTACGGCTTCCTTAGTAGCATTCTGAGCTGTGTCCCCGGCATAGCCAGGGTCCGTTTTCATCACGCGCAAGTCCACCGTAGTGAGTAACTCAATGGTAATGGCCTCACCTTTATAGCTCTCAAGTTCCACGGTAGTACCGTCAACCAGGTAATGTACTGTATCGCCCAGCACCGTAGCCGGAAGAGCAACCTGGTCAAAAGTCTCCATGTCCATGAAATAGTACATTTCACCATCATTGTAAAGATACTGTACCGTCGCGTGATCTAGCCGCACATCTTGCACTTTGCCGCCCGAGTTAAAAGTGCGGTCAATAGTAGCACCGGTACGCAGGTTTCGCAACTTAGTACGAATCACGGCCGGCCCTCGGCCCGGCTTATGATGTTGATAGTCTGTCACCCGGTACAAGGCGCCGTCCAATTCGACAGTCACGCCTTTCCGTAAATCCTGCACTCCAATCATACTTAACTCACTCCTTCACACAATATACAGCCATAAATGCACTTATCATCAAAACAATCCTATGGCAGGAAAGGGCTACTGTCAAATTAGGAGCGCGGCGACAGAGAAACCTCGCCGCCCCACACCTCGTCCAACCTGCCGTCCGCTCGGCGAACACGCAACGCGCCGGCAGGTGTCACGCCTACTGCCATACCTTGCCACCGTTCCCCTCCGGCCGCAATCGTGATCTGCTGCCCAAGCGTGATCAGACGCCCAGCCCAGGCTACATGGGGAGACCAACCATCCCGGCGTCGGCGACAATAAGCAGCAAAGTGACACACGGTAGCTCGTAGCAATGCCTCGCGAGAAGGCAGTTGAGCACACACTGCTTGCAATGACGTGCTCTGCTGAGCGAGAGGATGCTCAGGGGGGAATGGGGCGCGCACGTTCAAACCGAATCCCACCACTGCCCAGCGTAAGACATTGCCCACAGCGGCAGTTTCCGTTAGTATTCCCCCTAGCTTGCGTTGCTGAACATAAAGGTCATTGGGCCATTTCAAGTCCACTACTACAGAGGTCAGTTCCAGTATAGCGTCGGTCAAGGCTAAGCCAGCAATCATGGTCAACTGAGCGGATTGTTCCAGCGACATCTCCGGGCGCAGTAGCAGCGAACAGAGGAGCGCGACGCCAGGAGGACTTTCCCAACGGTGGTGCAAACGGCCTCGGCCAGCCGTTTGCTCATCGGCACAAATGACCAATCCGGCCGGGGCTCCCTCCTCAGCATCGGCAATGACTAAATCCTGGGTTGAAGTTGTACGGCCAACCTGCCGCCAGCGCCAACGGATTAAATCATCTATTGGAGGTAATAGTGATTCAACGTTACCCATTGTCATTCATCTCCCCTGAAAATAGCCCCCCGCCCCCCAATTCTGGGGGTGTGTTGCTCCCCCCAAGGTTGGGGGATAGGGGGCGTTTTCATCCGCTGTGGTGTGCCTGTCTGCGTGCCCGCACAGGCAGACTGTAGGCACATGACGACTCCCCAGTATCTCCTCAATTTCCTAACCTAGCCGAGCCAGAACCAAAAAGCCAAACGCAAAGGCGCGGAGAAGCAAAGTCGCAAAGTCTCTTATTCTCTCTGCGTGATCGTACTGCTCAAATCCCATCTTGGTCCAATCGCCCCCGTCTGTTTGGCTATTTACTTCTTCTTTGCGTCTTAATGACCCTTGCGGCCCCGCGTTAAATTTTCGTTTTCTTGTCCGGCGTACTAGTCACTGATAAGATACTAAAGCCTTGCCCCTTGCTCCCTGAATAAATTCGAGAGCCGAGGGGCAACACAGTCGCCAAACGTCCCACAGGGACGAATCGGGTCGGCGCAGGCTCCCCAGAGTCCCGATCATTGCGAAGCACCCCTCCAAAGGGCCATCGGTGGCTATAAATGGCATTCCCACCGACTTATTGAGCAGACACATTCCCTACAAAAACTGCCCCCCAGGACAAACCACTGGAGGGCAGAATGCTACACGATTATGAATGCAATCACTATCAGCGCAAGAAACGATCCACAACACTTTTCACACCATAACCGTCCTGGTGAACTTGCTTCTGCAAATTTGCCTCCAGTTCATGATATGCCAGCGCTTTCCGCTCAAAGAAGACACCAAGCCACAATGTCTCTGTGTCTTGAGCGTACTTCATGGCCGCACCCATATCGCTGGTATCATGGTCTTCCGGTAGCATCTTGGCGATGGCTCGGAACTTCTTGTACGTGTTATACCAGCTTACGCACGGGCTTATGACCTGAATGAAGGAAAAGCCTTTGTGCTCCATGCCCCTCTTGACCAGCACAGCCAAGTCTTTCGGTCTGCCGGAGAACCCACGAGCGACAAAAGAAGCATTAGCAGCTAAGATCATGGCCAGGGGGTTCAGCGGCTGTTCCAAGGTCCCGTAGGGAGATGCTTTACGCACCATGCCTTGCGGGCTGGTCGGAGACGGTTGCCCTTTCGTCAAGCCGTAAATCTCGTTGTCCATTATAATATAAGTGAGATCTACATTGCGACGGGCAGCATGAGCCAGGTGTCCCCCACCAATGGAGAAACCATCTCCATCTCCACCAATGGCCAAAACGGTCAATTCCGGGTTAGCCATTTTCATGCCAGTAGCTAAAGGAAGTGCCCGCCCATGCACCCCATGAAAGCCATAAGATTTCACAAAAGCTGGGAAACGGCCAGAACAACCAATACCTGAGCCAATGGCAATCTTGTGAAAAGGAACCTTGAGCTCCGCCAACGCGTTCAGCACTGCATTGTAAACGGCGTAATCCCCACAGCCAGGGCACCAAATAGGCTTAACGCCACTCTTATAATCATCAGATGTTAATTTAATAGCTTGTTCAGCCATGGTAATCTCCTTTATAAACCCCTCTACCTCAGAAAGCAGCAATTTGCGCTGCTAATTTCTCAATTTCGGCTTCGATCTCGCCAGCAATGAAAGGCAATCCGTCATAACGGTTGTAACGAACCGCCTCTAGACCCAGTTGAGAGCGTAACCAGTTGGCATATTGGCCTCGATAGTTAAGCTCTGGCACAAAGATCACCTTAGCGCCTTCCACAAACTCGCTAATTTTCTCTGCCGGCAAAGGATGAAGCAAATTAGTATAGAAAGCGCCTACGCTGATCCCTTTAGCCCGGCAACGATCAATCGCTTCTACAACAGCGCCTTCTGAAGTTCCCCAACCTAACACAGCAATTTCGGGATTGCGATCACCATGGTATTTGAAGAGTTCCCAATTCACCATTTCATTAGAGATCGTCTCCATCTTGCGACAACGTTTTTTCATCTGCTGGTTACGATTGTCTGGCTCATAGCTAGGAGCACCTTTAGTTTTGTGCTCCAGACTTTCTGCTGTGTAATAACCACCTTCCATGCCAGGAATACTCATGGGCGAAATACCACTCTCAGTGAGAGCATAGCGCTCGTACTCCTTACCAGAGTCCAGATCGGGGAGCACCCGCGACAGACGTTTCACACGGTTAATATCGAATACAGGTACTGTCTGAATCCGATTGGATAAATCCTGATCGGACAGGACTAAAACTGGCACCTGGAAGTGCTCAGCAGCGCTAAAAGCTGCACCCATTACATAGAAACATTCTTCCACATTACCAACGGCCAGAACGACCTTCGGAGCTTCCCCAGCAGTGCCATAGATGGCCAGGTTCAAGTCGGATTGGTCTGTCTTCGTCGGCATGCCGGTGCTGGGGCCAACCCGCTGCACATCCACTAAGACTACAGGTATCTCAGTTATGGAAGCCAGGCCCAAAGCCTCAGACATCAACGCTACACCAGGGCCTGACGTTGCAGTCATGGCATGAGCGCCGGCAAAGGAAGCCCCAATAACCATGTTAATAGCAGCGATTTCATCTTCTGCCTGTATCATGACACCGCCAAACTTGGGCAACTCTGCCGCTAAAAATTCCATAATGCTAGAAGCAGGAGTGATAGGGTAACCACCATAGAAGTTGGCACCGCCAGCCAAAGCTCCAATGGAAATAGCCTGATTTCCATCCATAATCAGGCGCTCTTCACCACCCGCCTTGGGTGCCAACAGGCGATAAGAAGTCACCTCCGGCCAATTCTCCGCTGCGTAATCCAGTCCAGCTCGCATCACCTCGATGTTCTTCTGGCCAATTTCGGCGGACTTACGCCCCCAACGGCGCATGATCATTTTCTCTGCTTCTTCCACATTCAAGCCAATGAGGTGTACCAGAGCACCTAAAAGTACCGCATTTTTACCGCGGGGATATTTCAGTTTACGGGCAATATCCACCACCGGCACGCCTAGACTCTCCCATCCACCCTCGGCCGGGATTTCCGTAGAGTTGCTGTCATAGACGATCAAGCCATCCTCGCGCAAATCGCGGTAATGTTTCTCATAACCATCCTGGTTCGTTGCTACCAGGATGTCTAACTTATCCCCTCGCGAGGTTACTTTCTTAGTGCCAATACGAACCTGAAACATCACGTGCCCGCCCAATATCTCGGCCGGGAAGGTGCGAAAGGTATAAACCTCATAGCCAGATTGAGCCGAGATGCGACCCAAAATGTCACCGGTGCTGACATATCCATCTCCCGACTCCCCCCCAATACGGAGGACTAAATCGTTCACCGCCATAATCAATTGCCCTTTCCTTTGGAACTCTCCCATCGATTTACATTCGGGAGTAGTCACCGAGCTTGATCTACGCCCAAAATACCTAGCCCACCTTTTTGTTTTCGCAGCAAGGAAAACCGTACATGAAACAAAAACAGCCAAGCCTCCGTGTATTATGCCGGATTCCTGGCTTTACGACTAACGACAACATAATGCGCACAGATGTGTTTCAGCAATAAGAGCTACACTCTTATACCCAAGAAGCTGGAAAACGGGTTGGAGGCATTTCATCACATACACACTCACACCCTTGACTCCTTATTCCAGGAAGAACCGCCAGCGCAACGATACTTTGTGAAAATTATACTCAATCGCAGGTCAGTGTCAAAAAGATAAGCATTTGACCAACCTCAACTGACATGCCATTTGAAATCTGAGCGTGTCGTGATAAAAGTGAGCCAGCAACTCCAAATGCGAGTCTTCTTGGGTATATACAACCCTAACCTGGATAAGCCAGAACCCAAAAAGCAAACGTAAAGGCGCGAAGAAGCAAAGTCTCTTATTTTTCTCTCTGTGTGAGGGTACCGCCCCCGCAGAATCGCTACATTTGGAATTGTTGAAAGCGAGCACGGCAGCTTGACATTCTCGCGTAAATCTTTATAATGGGTGTTGTCACTTTGTGTTGTGCGTGATCGCTCACTCCCAGTACTACACAGGAACAGCAAGCCTTATTTCTATACTGGCACCTGGCGAGAATCCATTTTGCAGTTCAAATAGGCAATTTTAACCATCCGGTTATAGTAGATGCCCCGTAGGTAATACAGTGCATGGCATCTACCACAATCACAGACTATACAGATTACACTAATTTTCGGTCTGATTTTCCCCCAGAATTCTGTGAAAATTCGTGTTAATCTGTGATTAAAACCAAAACCACCGCCGTCCAATTCTAATAATGTTCTCCAATCATGTTAATTGGACTTTGGACAACGGAGAGAACACTGATTGTTATTCCAAACCGAGGGACGTAGAGCAC
>WFQT01000011.1 GCA_015486895.1 Anaerolineae bacterium | reverse complement strand
CGATGTAAACGGCTCCATCGGTTCCACCTCGGCCTTGACCAAATTTCTCAGCCTCAAGAATTCATGGTAGGAACGCAAATAGATTTTAGCATTGATGGCCTCTTCCAATTGTGGGTTCTCAATGTCAGTGGTCTTCTGGAACAGCAGGGCATTGGCCCCGTCGGAATAATCGATCCACAGAATATTTTCGCCTACTTTGGCCGCTTCCAATTCTGCCAGGAAATTCAACAACCCAAACGAAACTCCCGTATTGCCAATTTCCTGATAAAGTCGAAGCGTCAGGGGCGAAGGTTCCAAATTGACCTGCCTCAGCGTACCAACAAGGAGCTTGGCATTGGGCGCATTGATGGCAATTCGATGAATTTCTTTTGGCGACTTCCCAGATGACTTTAAGAATTGGGCAAAAGTTTTGCGAACGGTTTCGCTAAATCCATATTTCAGGCGAAAGTGCGGCTCGGTCATTTTCAGAAATTGGTCGTCGCTTTTGCGCCAGGTGTCCAGAATTTCCAGGGATGTGGAGGCGGTGGACACCAGAGTTGCTACAAGGTGATCGCCCTCTTCCAAAATCACAGCGGCAGCGCCGTCACCCATGGCTCGTTCGTCGGTAGAATACACATTGGCCAGGCGGGTGTCGGCTGTGGTGATGGCCACACGAGCGCCTGTCCCTTCCACAAAATCTTTCGCCAGAATGAGGGCGTTGCTCGCGGCGCGCAAGGAGCTGGAAAAATCCACCGTAAATTCCGGGGCCTCGTACGGAAGCGTTTCCGCAATTAAAGCCGCTGACGATTTTTCCAGGTAAGGGCTGGTCGTGCTGGCAAAAAACAACCCATCCAGTGCCTCGATTTCAGGGATCCCGGATTCATAAAGTGCGTTCACACCCATTGTCAGGGAATCTTCATCGAAACTGGCAATCGCTTTCTCTCCCTTTCCCCTTCCCGGGCCACCGGCAGCCCGATCCATCTCCTCTACCTTTAGCCGCTTCACCGGCAGGTAAATTCCATATTTTGACAAACCTACCATTCGACTTTTTCCTCCACATTGATGAACTCACTTGCTCAGGAGCACAAAACCGCAATCCGGCGGGGCGAAACCAACAGCGCCGCGGCGGCTGACTTTTCAGGGGGTCCGGGGGTAAAACGCCCCCGGCGGGGGTTTTGGGGGCTGGCCCCAAAAAACCAAAACAAGAGCGAATCATTATTCGCCCCCACAACTGCCGTCGCGAACCACCTCCTCTGCTATCGTCGTAGCAACGGCAGGTAGGGTTCTCCTTCGCGGCTGATAGGGCCGGCCCGCTGTTAGAGATTGTCCTGGCAGTTTATCAGGTTGGCCCGGCTAAGCCGAGCCCTGTGGAATATCTATTCCACAGGGCGAGCCCCCCCTACAGTGACACATCCAAGACACGGTAAACAAATATGGTCTCACTAAGCAGCAAAGTCTTCGCAGTTGACGTAGTTTTTGTTAGTACCTTATCAGTGAAATTCCTGTACATTGGACGAAAAGTTAACGCAGAGCCGCAAAGGTCACTGAGACGCAAAGAAAAACTAAATGGCCAACAGACTGGGGCAACTGGACCAAGTTGGGCCTGGGACAGTATTAGCACGCAGAAAGAATAAATAAGATACTTTGCAGTTTTGCTTCTTCGCACCTTTGCGTTGAGCTTTTTGGTTCTGGCTCGTCCAGGTTAGGTAATACTATACTAACCGGCGGGCGATTGTCATCAGTTCTGCTTCGCGCACGCCCTCGTAAATCTCCAGGATTCTGGCATCGCGGTAAAATCGTTGGATATCGTACTCGTCAATGTAACCATAGCCGCCGTGGAGCTGCAACGCTTCGTTCGTTACCCAGATGGCCGTGTGACCAGAATAATATTTGGCCATAGCGTTTAGCTTGGGATCGGAAATGCCTTTATCGATAGTCCAGGCCGCTTTGTATGTCAGGGTTCGCGCCAGTTCAATTTTTGTAGCCATTTCAGCCAGTTTAAATTGAACTGCCTGGTTGGCAATAATGGGCTTCCCGAAAGTCTTTCGTTCCTGAACGTATTTCAGAGCCAGATCAAGAGCGCCCTGAGCAACGCCCACACCCTGGGCCGCTACCATGATGCGCGTGACGTCGAAGAATTGCATCACCTCGTAGAAACCCTTACCTTCCTGGCCAATGAGATTCGATTGTGGCACGCGCACATTGTCGAAGGCAATTTCAGCCGTATCGCTGGCCCGGATGCCCATCTTGCCGTGAATTTTCGTGCGGGTGATCCCCTCCCGATCAGCCTCAACTAGAATCAGGCTCTGGCGCCGGTGGCGCTTTTCCTCTTCGGGATTAGTGATAGCCAGCACAACCATAAAATCACAGATAGTGCCGTTGGTAATGAACATCTTGCTCCCGTTGATCACGTAATCGTCGCCATCCTTTTTGGCCGTAGTTTTGATGCCAGCCACATCGGTACCGGCATCCGGCTCTGTGTAAGCACCCGCCGAAATGGCCTCCCCATTGACAATGGGTGGAAGGTATTTCTGCTTCTGTTCCTCGGTTCCGAAGAAGAGGATATTTTCAGTTCCAAATGGGGCAGCGCCAATAAGGCCAATTCCCATATCAACCCGGGAAAACTCTTCTACAATCAGAGCATTCTCCAGGAAGCCAGCGCCTACACCACCGTATTTTTCCGGAATGAATGCCCCAATTAGCCCACTTTCACAGGCCTTTTTCCACACTTCCCGGGGAAATTTTTCCTCCCGGTCGTAATCTTTTGCAATTGGCGTAAACTCGTTCACGGCGAATTTGTAAGCCATTTTCTGAAGCATCTTTTGCTCATCGGTTAACGCAAAGTCCATTTTTTTCTCCTTCTTAAACTTTATAGGGGATTCCCCTTTGTAACCCTGGTATTAGAGCACGAGAGAGGAGGTGATGGCGAGGCAGGTACCGCCCAGACTGGGATCGCCAAGGAAATCTGGGTGTTCCAGGAGACAAAGCCACCCGGAATACCCAGAAACCTCCTCAGTGCCTAAAGTGGGAGAGGATCAAACCGTGCCAACGTACTCAGCACGCAATGCTTTCTTGTCGATCTTGCCCACACTGGTCTTGGGTAAAGCATCGACGAATTCGTAGCGCTCTGGGATAGCCCACTTGAGGATGACACCCTGGTCAGCGTACTGCTTGAGATGTGCTTTCAGGCTTTCGATGTCGGGTGTTTCCTTTTTGGGAACGATGATGGCCAACGGGCGCTCGCCCCACTTCTCGTCCGGCACGCCAATCACGGCAGCTTCGCTCACGTTAGGATGTAAGCTGAGCAAATTTTCGAGCTCAAGCGATGTTATCCACTCGCCGCCGCTCTTGATGATATCTTTCAAACGGTCCACAATTTGTATGTAGCCTTCCGAGTCAATTACAGCTACGTCACCGGTGTGAAGCCAGCCACCTTCCCACAGAGCCTCGCTGCGTTCCGGCTCCTTGAGGTAGCCGGGGGTCAACCAGGGAGTACGCACCTGGATTTCGCCGTGCTCCTTACCATCGTGGGTGACTTCTTCACCTTCAGAGTTTACTATGCGAACCTTGGCCAGCGGGACGGGCACGCCGGTCTTAACGAGATAATCCATCTGCTCCTCCTCGCTAAGCCTGCCCATGGTCGGCTTCAACATGGCAATGGTCAAAATAGGCGCTGTCTCGGACATGCCGTAACCGGCGTACACCCGGATGCCCAATTCAGCAGCGGCCTTTGCCAAACCTTTGGGTAGTCGAGCACCGCCAATGACCACCCTCCAGCTACTCAAGTCGAAGTTCTTGGCTGCCGGGGCGCTGGTGATCATCTGTAAGATGGTTGGCACGCAGTGACTGAAGCTCACTTTGTGGCCAACGATCAGCTTGAGTATCATCTCCGGCTCATAGCGTCCCGGGTAGACCTGTTTGGCGCCCATCATGGTCATCGTGTAAGGCACACCCCAACCATGCACGTGGAAAAGCGGGGTTAGCGGCATATATACATCGTACTTGTTCACCCCGCCGAAGTCGGTCAAAGAACCCAACGTGACCGCACTAGACAAGGTGTGCAGCACCATCTGGCGATGTGTAAAGTACACCCCTTTGGGCTTGCCGGTTGTACCGGTCGTGTAGGCAAGTGTGGCCTGGGTGTTCTCATCGAAGTCAGGGAGTTCTTTCAACGGTGTGGCGGTGGCCAGGAAGGTTTCGTAATCAGTATCAGCGAAGGGGGTCTGGGGGGCTTCAGCCTTGTCGGTGATAAGGATGTACTTCTTGACGGTTGCTAATTGCGGGCGTAGTTTTTCAATCAATGGCAAGAAGTCCTCGTGGAAAATGAGGACTTCGTCCTCGGCATGCATCATGACATAGGCCACATCCGCAGGGGCCAGACGCGGGTTAATAGTGTGCATCACCGCTCCGATGCCAGGGATAGCGAAGTAGATTTCCAGATAGCGGTGGCTATCCCATTCGATCACACCCACTTTGCTGCCTTGCTTAATTCCCAGGGATTGCAGCGCTCCTGCCAATCGCAGTACACGTTGATACATGTCAGCGTAAGTGTAGTGAAACTGGTCGCGGTAAAAAATTTGCTGTTTGGGCGTCCAGGTGACACCGGACTCGAGAACGTTTTTGAGCAAAAGCGGGTAATCATAGGACGACATGGTTTTTTCCTCCTTTTCCAAGATAACTGAACTCCGACAAAACTCGACTGACCTGCGAGGTGGATCTACCTCTGGTATGCCTGGCAAAAAGACCAACCAAGTGCCAACGAAGCAGTCCTACATCAAACAAATTATACACCCTTTTCCATTTTTTGTCATCCCGGTTCGAGAGGGACATCCGTACTCAAAGGAAAGTCTCCGGCAACTAACAGCCCACCCATGTAGCATCGGGCCTTGTGCCCGCTCGTGCCCGCTCGTGCCCACCCTCATGCCTGCCCATGTAGCATCGGGCCTTGTGCCCGCCCACGAGGGGCTAGGCTACGGCGGGTAATGGATTCATGTGCCCACTCCACGG
>WFQT01000010.1 GCA_015486895.1 Anaerolineae bacterium | reverse complement strand
GCCCAGCGGTGACGCCCTACACCCGCACCAGCGGATCGAACAAACGCCGGTACTCCTCCACAGCGTAGCGATCAGTCATGCCGGCGATATAGTCGCAAATCACCCGGTGGAAACCATTCTGCTCCTGGCTCAGTTTCGTCTGTGTCTCTGATGGCAGTTGCCGGGGGCTTGCTACGTAAGCATCAAAAAGGGCGGTAATGATGCGCTCCGCTTTGCCAGCCATTCGCATCACTCGGTAATGGTGATAAAACTTTTCCAGCAGGAATGCTTTCAGCTCTTGATTCTTTGCTTCCATCCCCCGGGAAAAGCGGGCCACGTTACGGCCAACCGCCCGCAATTCTTCCACAGAACGAAAATGATGCTCATCCAACACCTGTGTCGTTGCTGCAATGGCATCGTTGATCTCAAAGCCAACTAAACGGCGGATAATGCGCGCCCTCAACAAGTGATCCAGATGTGAAACCGAGGACAATCCCAGAGAAGCTAACGCCTCTTGCCAGAGACCCAGGCGATTCACTTCACTTAGTTGTAGGACACCGCTGCGCAAGCCGTCGTCCAGATCACTGGTGTTGTAGGCAATCTCATCGGCTAAGTTCGATAGCTGGCATTCTAAAGTCCCCGCTTTCTCCGGCTCGTACCCCGCCGCATCGGTAACATCGTAATCAGTATCGTGCTTTACTAACCCTTCCCGCACTTCATAGGTCAAGTTGAGGCCGGGAAAATCAGGGTAAATGGCCTCCAATTTCTCCAAAATGCGCATGGTCTGCCGCTGATGGTCAAAGCCGCCATAATCCCGCATCAGGCCATTTAGCGTCCCCTCGCCGGTGTGGCCAAAAGGAGGATGTCCCAAATCATGTGCCAAGCAGACAGCTTCTGTCAAGTCCTCATTCGCCCGCAGCGCTCGTGCCAATGAACGACCCACTTGCGCCACTTCGATGGAGTGTGTCAATCGCGTGCGGTAATGATCCCCCTCATAATAAACGAAGACTTGTGTTTTGTACGCTAAGCGGCGAAAAGCCGTGGTGTGAATAATGCGATCCCGGTCTTTCTGAAACCGTGAACGAAACTGATCTTCCTCATCAGGATAACGCCTCCCCCGGCTATCGCTGCTCTTCATGGCATATGGTGCTAACGATTGGTGTTCCCACGCTTCCAATTCTAAACGACTGCGTATCATCCTTCGCCTCCCAAACTCATTCTCTTTAACCATGACATTGGCTCTGAAAATAGCCCCCCGCCCCCCAATTCTGGGGGTGTGTTGCTCCCCCCAAGGTTGGGGGATAGGGGACGTTTTCATCCGCTGTGGTGTGCCTGTCTGCGTGCCCGCACAGGCAGGCCTGTCTGCGTGCTCGCACAGGCAGGCCACAGGCTCATGCCGACTCTCCAGTATTCAGTACCTCACAACTCTGTTGCCAGCTCAATTTTGAACATTCTAACATCTTTATTATACTACACTTTGAGGAGCAATATCTATGGAAACCTGGCGTTTATTGATACAAGAAGAGCCGCAGTCAGGTGCCTGGAACATGGCCGTTGATGAAGCCATAGCCCGACAGATAGCAGCAGGACAATCATTGCCAACGCTGCGCCTTTATGCCTGGCAACCGGCGTGTGTTTCCTTGGGGCGACACCAGCCACTGGCGGAAATCGACGTAGCTGCCTGTCGGAGGGATGGCATTGATATTGTACGCCGCCCTACCGGTGGCCGGGCCATTTTACACGTAGACGAGCTAACCTACAGCGTCAGCAGCCGGCCGGATCAGCCCGTGATGCGAGGAAATGTGTTAGACGCTTACTTGCGGCTTAGCACCGGACTGATGCGAGGATTGGAGTTACTAGGGGCAACGGTGACAAAAGCGCCAGGCGACACGGGCACGCCGGCAGATGTAAGCGCTATTTGTTTCGAGGTGCCTTCGGCCTACGAAATCATGGATGGCAGGGGACGGAAGTTAGTCGGAAGTGCCCAGACCAGGCACCACGACTGGGTGCTCCAGCACGGGAGCCTGCCCCTATATGGCGATGTGACCCGCTTAGCGACTTACTTAGCGCTGCCGGCTCCGGAGCGTCAGGCGCTAGCACACCGGCTGGCACAACGAGCCACAACGCTATCAGAGACTGTCGGCCGATCGGTAACCTGGGCCGAAGCAGCGGACGCATTGCGTCGCGGCTTCCAAGAAGCGATAGATATCCATTTCGTGACGATGAATTTGAGTCCCAAGGAAATCGATTTAGCTCGGGAAATCGAGACAGGAACATACGGTAACGAGATATGGACGAAGCGCAAATAGCCGTCGGGCTAGCAACTGTAACCCTTTACATTCCTTACAGCCACTCCTTAAAAGCCAAACGAGGCCTGGTCAAACCATTGCTAACCCGTCTCCGCAACCGGTTTAACCTATCTGTCGCGGAAGTCGGTTCGCAGGATCAACACCAGAACGCAATCCTGGCGCTGGTCTGCGTGAGCAGCAACCGCCGTTATGCCGAAGGACTGTTGCAGCGAGCGGCCAACGCCATCGAGACATGGCGCTTAGACGCAGAGGTAATGGATGTAGAAATAGAGTGGCTGGCATAAGTAAAGCCCTGCTCGCATTGAAGCCATCAATGGCATGATTCGACTGAGAAACTGAACTCTGGCGTTTTTATTTTAGCCACAGAAAAACACAGAATCGCATCGATTCAGGTCGAAAAGTAAGGAAAAATCTCTCAATCTTTGTAATCTGTGATGAAGATAGCCTGATCGAGCCTAAAACGTCATTATTGCCAGACTCCAGTGAGAAAACAAAGACCAGTCTCAAGACAGCCAAGGAACAGCATTGTCAAAGCGCGAAATACCCTCAAAATGGGAGGAGCAGGGCTCTCCTTATTTCACAGCTACTCGTTATATTCCTTTTCTTCCGCAAACTCTGCACCGGCGGCGTCCAACTCAACATCACGCCCTTTGAGGGGCGTTTTGGAAAACTCACGATAGAATTCGTGCTGAATCACCAAATCCATTATCTCGTTGGTACCTGTCCAAATGGTAATTAGCCGCACATCACGCAGTAGTTTTTCCACCGGGAAGATATTGGTGTAACCAATGCCACCCAACACTTGCATAGCATGATTCACTACCTCCCACGCGATTTCGGTGGAGAATTTTTTCGCCTCCGAAACCAGCCGCCGAATTTTACCAGCGTTCCCCCCCGCTTCGATGGCATAGCTGGTGGTGTAATTTAGTGCCCGAGCCGCGTCCAGCAGTGTCAGACTATCCGCGATTTTGAAGCTCACTGCTTCAAAGCGACGGATCTTGCGTCCAAACGCCCGTCGGCGGTCAGCATACCGGGCAGCAACCTCGATGGCGGCGCGTCCCATACCCACCGCCGCCCCCGCCGAGGTCATCCGCTCCGGGATCATCATTTGGTGAAACACGGCTGTGCCGTTACCGATACCCTGTTCGCCACCTAAAACATTGTCGACCGGCACGGGAACATTCTTAAAAACAATCCTGCCAGTGCCGCCGCCACGAGTGCCCATCAACCCATAAACGTGCGCTACTTCCACACCGGGTCCCCGTTCCACCAAAAAGGCGGTCATCGCTTTTTTGGGGTCATCAATGCCCTCTACTTTGCCATACACCAAAAACAGGTCTGCACCTTCTGCACCAACTACAAATCGCTTTTGCCCACTCAAGTAGAACACATCTCCTTCACGGCGGGCACGTGTGGTAGCGGCAAAAAAGTCCGACCCACCGCGCGGTTCGGTGAGTCCTTCTGCCACGCTAAGCGTTCCAGCAATCATCGGCTTCAGGTATTTTTCCTTCTGCGCTTCCGTGCCAAATTTGTCAATCGCTTCGCCAACAATGGACACCAACGCATACAGACAGCCCAGCGATGTGCCTAACACGCCCACTTCTTCCAAGGCTATCATCTCTGACATCCACGGCAGTCCGCCACCGCCATATTTCGTGCCGAAGCGCAAACCGAGCACGCCATCTCGCCCGGCTGCTTCCAAAAACTCCCGCGGATACAGCACTTTGTCGGCATCCATATCCAGCAGAAGTTGGCGCGGTATCGAAGCAACAAACTCTTGCACTTTAGCACGCAACGCCAAATCCGCTTCACTCAACATCGCCTGAATTGACATTCTCACCTTCCGTTTTAATGTGAATTTTTGGCAGTCTACACTGCGAATTTTTCTCGCAAGACAACTTTGTTGATTTTCCCAGCGCTAGTCAATGGAATATCATCCACAAACTCAAAAGCATCGGGGATCCAATAACTGGCAATTTTGCCCTCGGCGACTTTTGGCTGCAAGAACTCTCGCAGGTCGGCAGCAGTTACATCTGCTACCGGCTTGACAACCGCCACGGGGCGTTCACCCCAACGTTCATCCGGACGGCCGATGACCGCAACCAACCCCACTGCCGGATGTTCAGATAGCAAGGCCTCCAACATGCCAGTGGGGATCCACTCGCCGCCGCTCTTTACTGCGTCCCGTTCCCGATCAGCCACATACAAACCCCCATTAGGATAGAACATCCCCAAATCACCGGAACGGAACCAGCCATTAATGTACGCGTTAGTGGTGAGTTCCGGCTCTTTGTAGTAGCCTTCCGGCAGCCAGGGACTGCGAACCCATACAGCGCCAATAGTGTGCCCGTCATGTGGCACTTCGTTTCCTTGTTTGTCCCGCACAGAAACTTCGACCATCGGCAGGGGGCGCATTCCTACCCGCAGCCATTCCAACGCCTCTGGGCTATCCGGGGCAACATCTTCCGGCACAACTGAAATCGCCGTCCCTAACTGGTCAGAGCCGCCGTAAATCAAGCTAAATTTCACCCCTCTGGCCGCCGCTTGTCTCGACAAACCAGAGGTGAGCGGGCTACCACCTGTCAGGATTTTTACATTGCCAAAATCTGGTTGGCCGAGCAGCATATAAAGCTGCGTGGGAACCATGTTCAGCCAGGTGACCCCTTCTTGCTGAATCAATTTCACCTGCTCGTCCGGCGCAGCTGCACCCGCTAATACCAATTTCGCACCGATATACGCCGGGAAGAACGCCATGCCCCAGGCGTGGATGTGGAAAAACGGTATCAGTGGCATAAACACATCGCCACTGCTAACACGCGCGCCAGCAGTGTGCAGTGCCAAGTGATGGAATAGTTGCAGCGCCCCCAGCAAAATTTGTCTGTGCTGATAGCGAATGCCTTTGGGCATACCGGTGGTGCCGGTGGTGTAAAAGATGGAAAAAATATCGGTATCCTGCACCCGGTCGGCTTCTGGCAGTTCGCGCTCTACGCCGGATGCCACCAAATCTTCGTACCGATAGGCAATGGAAACATCGGGCAATGGGTAGTTGGGGTCATCGCTCATAACCACCCATTTGGGGAATTTAGCAGTAAGCGGTTTTACTGCTCCCATAAACGTATCTGACACAAACAGCCATTCATCCCCGGCGTGAACCATACTGTACACCATCTGCTCCGGCGAAAGGCGGAAGTTAATGGTGTGCAGGGTAGCGCCCAGCATCGACAGAGCATAATGCAATTCCAAAAAGCGGTGGGTGTTCACATCCAGCACGCCCACCATCGTACCGGCCCCGATGCCCAGCTCTTTCAGGCTGTTTGCCAACCGCAACACCCGTCCGTACAACTCGGCATACGTCAAATGGGTGTTGCCCGATACGACCAATTGGTCCGGATTGGTAATCAGCGTCCGTCGAATTACCTCATGAACAACATACTGCCTCATAATTACACCTCCTGTAACAGTTACGTGACACAATACGTTAACGTTAACGACCACACCAATGAAAATATAAGACTTGAGTCTAGTGAAAATGAGGTTCTTAGCTCAGCAAAGCTATCTAAACCACAAATTGCGCAGACTATTAATCTGGTTCTCCCCAAAATTCTGTGGATTTCTGTTCTATTAAAGTATTGAGAAGACACCTATTTCTATGGCCAAAACAAAAAACGCCAGTGTCCAGTACAGGATTAGTCAGAAAAACTACGTCGACCACTAAGATTTCGTGCTTTGGTCGCGACCGGAGGCTGTGCTATGATGTTGTATTCGAACCACGAGTTAATTGTAGCACTAACCACTTCGATTGACAAAAACAGCTCTGATACCATCTAAGATTAACCCCATTGCCAAAATCACGAAACCGTGGCTGGACAATTGTTCTAAGTTATGATTTACTGCTACATCATGACTTACCAGCGAGGAGGAAAAAGCAATGGAAGAGCTAACGGTCCAATATACGCGCTTGCCGGGAATCATCGTCGTCTACCGCAAACACATGGAGGCAGAAATCAACGACAAGTACGTGATGGTAACCTGGCAATACCCGGAGCGGAACCGGGAAATCGGCCGGAAGTACCATGGCGTCCAGTTAGCACAAGCAGGAGATATCTATTATGGCCGCGCTTACTATTTCCTGGACCGTTGGTATGCTATTACAGAGACATATAACAAGGATTGGGAGCTTACCGGTTTTTATTGCGACATCACCACACCGGCAGTCTTCTGCGGCAACCGCCTCTGCGTGACCGACTTAAAATTAGACTTGTGGGTGCGACCGGACCGCCATACTTATTATGTGCTAGATGAGGACGAATTTTTGGAAGCTGTGAGGAAAAAGTGGCTTCCCCCGGCACTGGTGGCCGCCGCCCGTCGCAGCTTACGCACGCTTATCCAGATGGTAAAGGAAGACCACTTTCCGCCCATAGGAGCGTGGGAACCAGAGCAGCAACATCTTAATAATGACACCAACCAACAACCCCAATCCAGGGCAGAAAAATCAGCACTTTAGCCGAGGTAGGGAAATGATACGACGCGATAAAGGAGCAGGATTGCAGGCAAAAGTGCAGCAAGCCGCCGCTCTCCTGCGGAGTACTCGGAAGAACATCGCTCTCACCGGTGCCGGGATCAGTACCCCTTCCGGCATCCCCGACTTCCGCAGCCCCACCTCCGGCATTTGGAATCGCTACGACCCCATGGAAGTCGCCAGTATCTTCGCTTTCCATAATCACCCAGATAGATTTTATAACTGGGTACGTTCCTTACGAGTATTGGGAAACGATAATGTTAAACCAAATGCCGCCCATTTCGCTTTAGCCAGAATGCAAGCCGCCGGCTATTTAGGTGCAGTAATTACCCAAAACATCGATGGATTACACCAAGCTGCCGGCGTACACGATGTCATTGAACTGCACGGCAACTTGCAAACTGCTACCTGCCAGCAATGTGGGCACCAAGTGGATGCCAAGCCGTTATGGGAAGCAGTGGAACAGAACCGCCCTCTTCCTCGCTGTCCTTACTGCGGCGGGATATTGAAGCCAGATGTCGTACTTTTCGGCGAGCCCATGCCCTACGAACCACTCACCCGCGCCCAAGAGTTAGCCTTACATTGCGATACGCTTCTGGTTGTTGGCTCTTCATTAGAGGTCATGCCGGCCGCTGACTTGCCTGCGCTTGCCGGCCGCCGTGGTGCATATTTGATCATCGTCAATTTCACACCGACTGCTTACGACCACTTAGCAGAAATTGTCATCTACGCTGACGTAGCCAAAGCACTACCGATGTTAGCCAAGGTACTGGCGTAGGGGCATCCCAACACAAAATAGTGAAAAACCGGTGAATTTCCCCTTTTGACAGCCGATTTTCTTTCCTTGTATAATGATTGTTGTTAGGACCTTATCAGTGAAATTCTTGTACGCTGGACGAAAATTTAACGCAGGTCCGCAAAGGTCATTAAGGCGCAAAGAAAAAATAAATAGCCAAACAGACTGGGGCAATTGGACCAAGATGGGATTGGATCGGTACGATCACACAAAGAGAAAAATAAGAGACTTTGCGGCTTTGCTCATTCGCACCTTTGCGTTTGGCTTATTGATTCTGGCTTGTCCAGGTTAGGGCACACTTAGAACACAGGGTTAACATTTGTCCGGGTAGTACAGAGGCCTGATCGGTATTTGCTCAGGCAAGAACAAAGCCTAATAAATAGCGCCGACCAGAGGATAGTCCGTCAAAGAGACCCGTAAAGGAGGTAATAAACTACCACAACTTCATAGTATTAGATATCCCCCTCCTTAAGGTATTTCCCAGCCACGAGAGGAAAATCCTTACAGAGAGGTTTTTGGGTTCATGTATTGGGAGGAAAATGTGGAACAACAAGATCAAGAGCAAAGTGTAAAACAATCAAGGATAGATGAAAGTTACTGGCAAGCACTTTTTGAACAGGGTAAGTACGCACCTCCTCTCTCTTGGGTCATAGAACAGCACGAAAAGCAACAACAAAGAGAAGGAGAAAGAAAACATTCCATGACGGTAGGTGCGCCAACAAGAAATACCATCAACGAGAAACAGACAGAAAATGACTGGGACGCCCTGGACATTCTCTATAACACCAACGAAATCTTAGAACTCCCCGTCATTGGATACAATCGGGGTGGATTGCTCGTTAAATTTAACAATACCCAGGGCTTCGTTCCCATTTCTCACTTAGTCAACTTTCCCTACTTCAATGACCAGCAGGATCTGCAACAAGCGCTGGAAGCCCTCGTGGGGAGAATAATGTCGCTACGCGTTGTGGAGCTTAACCCACAGCGCAACCGGCTAATCCTATCCGCTAAGGCGGCTACCAGACTCCCGGAAGAACAAGAAGAGTGGCGGAAGCTCCGACCTGGTGACATTATTACCGGGCGCATCACTGCCCTGCGCCCTTTTGGTGCCTTTGTTGATATTGATGGCATCGAAGGGCTCATTCACATCTCCGAGCTCGCCTGGAGGCGGATTGGGCGTCCGGAGGACGTGGTACAGGTGGGACAGGAAGTGCAAGTTCAAGTCATGGAAGTTGACATTCCTCGTAAGCGCATTGGCCTCAGTTTAAAACGACTGCAGCCAGATCCATGGCAAGAAATTGAGGAGAAATATAGTGAAGGCCAGGAAGTTGAGGTAACCATCACGAATGTGATGGACTTCGGCGCCTTTGCGGAGGTGGAAAATGGCCTGGAAGGGCTAATTCATGTCTCGGAGATGAGTGCAGAGCCACTGACATCGCCTCATAACATCCTCCAAGCGGGGGACCGGCTACGAGCTCGTATTGTCCAGATCGATGGGCGCAACCACCGACTGGGCCTTAGCTTGCGGCAAGTAGAGCAAAACGAACCGCTGCCCTTACCGGCAGAGAGGCAAGAGATTAAGCTGGCTAAGTTGTAGGGTTGGTTTTTGTTGTGTATCTGGTGAATAGTCACTAGTAGGAAAAGGTAAGAGTGATAGCCTAATGACTACACGAAAGACAAAACGCCGCAGAGGAAGATTCCCCTCCCAACACAGAAAACACCAGACGTTTACCTTCACAGTTGGCAATCGCCATCTAACTTTGTCCTACCGGTGGTTACAACTCTTACCCGGTGCTATAATCACACTCAGTGGCCTCATCAGTTTCATGGCCCTAATCAATCTTGCAGCTCTAAGCGGCTACGGCAACTGGCTCTCCTGGCTGTTGGGACAAGCAGCCACCATCGGCGTGTTGCTGACACTCGTCGCCGGCATTTGGATGCTGGCCGCGCCCAAACTACCGCCTAATTGGCAGCCAGACCCCAGGTGTCTGCTGGGCGGAGAGCTATTGTTCATTGCACTGCTCATGGGAGTGCAGATCACTTCAGGATGGCAAACTCCTTCCCTCCACGGAGAACGGGCCGGCAGCAGCGGCTGGCTCCTCACCAGCACCCTCTACGCCGCCATCGGCCCATGGAGCGGCAGCGCCTTGTTCCTGGCCATTATCATCAGCGGGATTTATCTCTGCTGGCACTACGGGCCGATTCGCATTCAATGGCGGAAACTGCCCGCGGATAAAACAAATTAAGAATAGGAAAACATTAAAATGCACTTAGGTCGAATCCATGCGGACAAGGGTAGCGAATTAGCCATCATCCGTGATAGCGAAGTCCTACCAATAGATGCCAATTACATTGAACTAACCAATGGTGCTGGACTATCGTCACTGAACCACGGCTTAGAAGATTTACTGGCAAGCGGCCAGACAGGGAAGCGCATCATCCAGAGTGTCAACGCCGCCCCGGAACCGCCTGTCCGTTACCAATTGCAAGAAGTTAAGCTGTTAGCACCTTTCATGCGCCCTAGCAAGATCATCGCCATCGGACTAAACTACTGGGACCACTGCCGGGAACAAAACGTGAGGCCCCCCGACCGGCCTATCGTTTTCACCAAATTCAGCTCTGCCATCATTGGTCCAGAGGGAATCGTTTGCTGGAATCCAACGCTCACCCAGAAAGTAGATTTCGAGGCCGAGTTAGCAGTGGTCATTGGCGAAAAAGCACGCCACGTGGCAGCCAGTGAAGCATTAAACTACGTTGCCGGCTACACTTGTGCCAATGATGTCAGCGCCCGAGACTTGCAATTCTCCGACAAACAATGGGTACGGGGCAAGTCTCTGGACACATTTGCGCCTTTGGGCCCCTGGATGGTTACGGCAGACGAAATCCCAGATCCGAACCGCTTAGCAATCCGCTCCACAGTGAACGGTGTCGTCATGCAGGATAGCAATACCTCGGAGATGATTTTCGACGTTCCCACGCTAATCGCTTTCCTTTCCCGCTCTTTTACTCTATTGCCCGGGGACGTAATTCTCACCGGTACACCGAACGGCGTCGGCGTGTTCCGGGAGCCGCCACTTTTCCTCCACGGCGGCGACGAAATCACCATTGAGATCGAGGGGATCGGCAAGTTGCACAATCGTTGTCACGAAGTCACACGTTAAAACATGGACACACCGCGCCGGCAGATGCAGGTCTCTTTTTTCATCACCTGCCTGGTCGACACGTTCTTCCCCCAAATTGGGGAAGCCGTTGTGACCATCTTGGAGCGGCTAGGGCAAGATGTAACCGTGCCCGCCGGGCAAACTTGTTGCGGCCAGCCGGCTTATAACGCTGGCCACTGGGAAGAAGCCCGACAAGTTGCCCGGTATTTCTTAGATGTCTTCGCCGGTGCTGAGGCCATCATTGCGCCATCCGGTTCTTGCGTGCAGATGGTCAAAGAAGGATATCGAGACCTATTTGCCGACGAACCAGAGACATTACGGCGCGCCGAGGTCATTGCCCAGCACACCTACGAGTTCAGCCAATTCTTGGTTGATGTGCTACAAGTTCAAGATGTCGGCGCTACTTACCACGGCAGCATTGTCTATCATGACAGTTGTCACCTATTGCGAGGATTAGGGGTTTCGGAGCAGCCGCGTCGGCTCTTACGCCACATCAAAGGCTTGGAAGAGCGCGAGTTAGTAGGCCACGATGAGTGCTGTGGCTTTGGAGGCGTTTTCAGCATCAAAATGCCGGAGATCTCCGGCGCCATGCTGGAACGCAAGCTCAAGAATATTCTTAATAGCGGCGCCGGGGCTATTGTTGCCGCAGATACCGGATGTTTAATGCAAATTGGCGGGGGACTGCGCAAGCAGGGCAGCCGAGTGAAAGTGCTGCACTTAGCTCAACTT
>WFQT01000009.1 GCA_015486895.1 Anaerolineae bacterium | reverse complement strand
GTTTGCAACACGTACGACTTCATGCCATGCAGCACACCCAACCGCCCTCGCAACGGGTCGGCGAAACGGGCCGCATGCCGGCCAGTGCTAATCCCCAATCCCCCAGCCTCGGCCCCGATCAACCGTACACCCTCGTCCTCGACGAAAGCGGAAAAGAGACCGATAGCATTCGAGCCTCCTCCGACACATGCTATCAGGGTGTCGGGAAGCCGACCTACCTCCTCCAACATCTGACGACGCGCCTCCCGCCCAATCACACTCTGGAAATCACGTACCATCATGGGATACGGGTGCGGGCCTAAAGCGGAGCCAAGCAGGTAGTAAGTGCCCCGCACGCTGGTCACCCAATCCCGGATGGCTTCATTGATGGCACCCTTCAAAGTTTTGCTGCCCGCATCGACCGGCTGGCACTTCGATGATGGGCGATGAGTCTCTTGATATGAACATGAATGTCTACATGGGCCAGGACTTTGGCATCCGGCTTATGACTCAGGCCAACGAGACCACTGGCAAAACGATAATCATTGTGCAAGTGTTGGCAGAATGACTTTTTACATTCCTGGAAGCTGCTTTTGCTTCCGTAAAGGTATACCGATTTGCACTTCCCGTTCCTTTGTGCTATGCTCCTGCCACAATTGAATAGATGACCTATGCGACCGGGGTGCTCAATGTCCCGGATGGCAGGGCTTAAAGGCGAAGCCGGTGTGAGTCCGGCGCTGTCCCGCAGCTGTAACCTGGTATCGTCCAGGAAGCCAGATCGCCCGCCCCGGTCGTGCTCTCACAATCTTCGCGGAAGGGGGGTGGAGCATGGCTGAGCCATTGTGAGTCCCCCTCTTGTCCTGGTGGCAAGAGGGTTTTTTGTTCGCACCCGACCAATTTAACGCGGTCGGGTTTCTTTGTTTCAAATCTTTTCAGTTCTTGATATGAGCAGACATCGGAGGTAAACAATCTTATGAAACGCAGTACTTTGTCGATCGTCTTGGCGGCGATATTGTCGATTGTCTTGTTGGCGGCCTGTGTGCCGACAGCGACGCCAACTCCCGTCCCGCCCACTTCTACCGCGGCCCCGAGTATAACTCCGACAGCCACCGCGGTCCCGTCCGTAGTTTCGACAGCCACCATGGTTCCCACCATAGCCCCAACGGCTACGGTGGCCCATGCCGATTTTCCCATCACCCTCACTGACGGCCTGGGGCGCGAGGTGACCCTCTCAACAAAGCCACAGCGCATCGTCTCCCTGGCGCCCTCCAACACGGAGATACTCTTTGCTGTAGGTGCCGGTGATCAGGTGGTTGGGGTCACAAAATTCGATAACTATCCGCCCGAAGCTCAAACTCGCGAGCAGATCGGTGGCTTCTCGGCCAAGACCATCAGCGTGGAGAGGATCGTGGCTCTGGAACCTGATCTAGTCCTGGCCGCGGGCAGGATCCATCAGCCTGTCATTGAAGCGCTTGCACGGGAGCATATCCCCGTTGTCGCTTTGACCGCTCATACCTTCGACGAGGTGTACGCCAACATTGAGCTGGTTGGACGCCTGACCGGGCACAAAGCTGAGGCGGATCGGGTGGTGGCCAAGATGAAAGCTCAGGTCAAAGCGGTCACCACGAAGGTCAGTACCATTCCTGCGGATAAACGTCTTAAGGTTTTCTGGGAGGTGTGGGATAAGCCGCTAATGACGGCTGGCCACAACACATTTATCGGTCAGATGATCAAACTGGCAGGAGGTGTCAATATTTTCTCAGATGCAAAGGAAAGCTATCCGAAGGTAAGCCCTGAAGCCGTTGTACAGCGCAATCCTGATGTCATCCTTGGGCCGAGCACGCATGGCAAGAAACTGACAGTCAAACAGCTATCACAGCGCCCCGGCTGGGGAGAAATTAATGCTGTCAAAAATGCCCGCATTCACCTGATCGATGGTGACATTGTTTCCCGTCCCGGACCGCGCCTGGCCCAGGGGTTGCAGGCCATTGCCAAAGCGCTTTACCCTGACCTCTTCAAGTGAGTCTCAGCGGCAGGGGCTGAAGGATAGCCTCTGCCGCTCCTCCAGCACCGGGGAGATGTCAATGAAAACGCATGTCTATCACATCACTTACGGCCCTGAAGTGGCAACCGCGCATCTTTACTTTTGGGGGTGCAACATGCGCTGCCGGGGCTGCATTCGTTTGCTGTACGGCTGGGACAGCCACTTACCGGATCCGGGTGGCCCCAAGCAGGCTATCAACCCTCGCCTGCTGACCGTTGACGAAGTGATAGAAGCATTGGCACCGTATCCTGTACGCCGAATCTTCTTTCTTGGCGATGACGCATCCGCAGATCCGGCGCTGGAGGAGTTAGCCGGGGCATTAAAAGAGCGCTTTGACGCAGAGCAGGTGCTCCTGACCAATGGCCTTTTACTGCCGCCGTTTCATCTCTTTGACGATATCCAGGTGAGCATTAAAGCTGTCACGCCTGCACTGCATCGGGACTTCACTGGTGTGGATGTCGCCCCTGTCCTGGAGCACTTCCAGTTTTTGTACGGTGTGGGGGCATCTTTGCGTTCGGAAAGCATTGTCATCCCCGGGTACATCGATGCACCTGAAATCCGGCGCATTGCCGCATTCATTGCGTCTGTGGATGCCGAGATACCATACCGGCTGGATGCGTATATTTCCGTTCCTGGCGCGCCCTGGAGGCGGCCTACTATGGATGAGATGGCACTCGCCGTGGGCGCGGCCTGCCAGTATCTACGCCATGTGCACGCACTCCATAGCGGCATGAAGCGCCGTTACGAGGTGACCCGACTGGTATGAGAGGCCGCCTGTTTCTCATGTTTGCTGCAACTACGGGGTTCCTGGCCATCGCCCTCGTGATCAGCCTGGGAATGGGGCCTGTGTCCATCCCCCCGGCCCAGGTGCTAGCGGTTCTCTTTCGGCATACCGACCCTAGCCTAAGCCACACAGCGGTAGCCATCGTCTGGGACCTACGGCTACCTCGCACGCTGCTGGCGTTGAGCATCGGCGCCGGGCTGGCCGTTTCGGGATCTGCATACCAGGCTCTATTCCAGAATCCGTTGGCGGATCCTTACATCATCGGTGCCTCGGGTGGAGCTGCTTTGGGGGCGACGCTTGCCATTATCCTCAACATCAACGCGGTGACGTCGGCAGCGTTCGTTGGCTCGCTGTTGGCGGTGGCCCTTGTCTACATAATTGCTCAGGCTGGGGGCCGCGTCTCTGCGGTCAACTTGGTGTTGGCTGGAGTTGCCTTGGGCATGCTTCTTTCTGCTGCTGTTTCGCTACTCATGTTCCTTGGGGACAGCGACTTGCATGAGATACTTGCCTGGCTGATGGGAGGGCTCAGCGGTCGTAGCTGGCCTGAATTGAGGATGGTGGCGCCTTTGGTGGCGATAGGTATTGGCTTTCTGTGGAGCTTGGCCCGTCCACTCGATGCCCTTACTCTTGGTGAGGAGACTGCGCAGGCACTGGGGCTCAACCTCCTGTGGGCCCGCACGGCGATCGTCCTCGCTGCAACTTTGATCACCGCCGCAGCCGTATCCAGCGGAGGCATCATCGGCTTTGTAGGCCTGCTGGCTCCTCATACAGCGCGGCGGTTAGTCGGTGGCGCCCATCGCCTCCAGATACCGATGAGCGCCCTTGTTGGTGGGTTGTTACTTGTGCTGGCAGATGATTTAGCACGGACGATTGTGGCACCGGTGGAACTCCCTGTGGGCGTGCTCACTTCTCTGCTGGGTGTTCCTTTCTTCCTCTGGTTGCTGAGGCGGGGTGAACCATGGACGCGGTAAAAGCAAAAAACGTGTCACTGGGCTATAACACACGAGAGGTTCTGCAGGAGATAGCGATAGAGGCACGGCCGGGTGAGATTTTGGCGCTGGTCGGCCCCAACGGAGTTGGCAAAACGACTCTCCTGCGAGCACTGGCACGCCAGTTGCGTCCTCGGCGAGGCACTGTGCGGGTAAACGGCCGGGACGTTTGGCGCCTGTCCACCCTCGAGGTGGCCCGGCTGATAGGCCTTGTGCCCCAGCATGAGGCGGGTGATTCCTCTCTGACGATAGAAGTTGTGGTGGCTCTGGGCCGAATGCCACATCGGGGTTGGTTCTTACCCTTAACCCGCCGGGACCGAGAAGTTATCGCCAGGGTCTTACATCAGACAGACCTGTACGAGTTGCGCCAGCGCCCCATAACAACCCTTTCCGGCGGGGAGCGCCAGCGGGTGCTCATTGCCCGTGCCTTGGTTCAGGAACCCGAGATCCTGCTCCTGGACGAGCCCACGGCGAATCTGGATCTGCACTACCAGAGCGCTATTCTCTCTCTTGTCCAGCGATTAGCGTATGAGCAAAAGCTGGCCGTGATCGTGAGCATCCACGACTTGAACCTGGCTGCCCTTTATGCTGATCGCGTGGCGCTGCTGGCGGAGAGACGCCTGTTGGCGGTGGGGCCACCTCGTGCTGTATTAACTTCAGAACACCTTTCTCGCGCCTACGGCGTGCCGGTGATCGTTACCTGCCATCCTGTTTACAATATCCCCTTAGTGGCTCCCGTGCTGCCGCCAAGACCCAGCCGGGCTCCAGGTGGAAGCAAAGCGGTACGAGAGGTGCCTGTAATGGATAGGCAAAGCTGCTCGGAGTGAGGAGAAATGCCTCAAACAGGAGATGAAAAGCAGGTAGTGAGAGTTTCGATGTCCAGGCCAAACAGGGACTGGGGCCAGTGCGCCCCTCGCCTGGTCATTGCCGGTACCCATAGCGGTGTGGGCAAGACGACCCTGACCGTCGGGATCATTGCTGCACTTCGGCGCAGCGGGCTGCGCGTGCAGCCTTTCAAGGTTGGACCGGATTACATCGACCCCACTTACCACACCTTAGCGGCCGGATGTTCTGCACGCAATCTGGATACGTGGATGATTCCTCGGGAACGAGTGTTTTACCTGTTCGCCCGCGCAATGGAGAATGCGGATCTGGCCGTCATTGAAGGTGTTATGGGGCTCTACGACGGCTTTGGCTACGAGGGAGAAGAAGGAAGCACCGCTGAAGTCGCCAAACTGTTGGCCGCGCCGGTACTGCTAGTGCTGGATGCTTTCAGCATGGCGCGCAGCGCCGCCGCAGTGGCTCTGGGCTATCAGGCTTTCGATCGGGACCTGCCCTTAGCCGGTATCATCGTCAACCGCGTGGCAGGTGATAGTCATGGCCGCGGTGTGGCCGCAGCTATCCAGCAGGCGACCGGCCTCCCCGTCCTGGGCTGGCTGCCGCGTGATCTTGCCCTGGAGATCCCCGAACGGCATCTGGGCCTGATACCCACCGCCGAGCCAGGTCGTTGGCGTGATTTTATCGGGGCGGCCGCCGATGATATGGTTCGTTACCTGGACCTGGACCGCTTGGTGGATATTGCCCAGAGGGTACCATCTTTGGATACTCTCGACCCGCTGCATCCTCCTGGCCCCTTGCACTCTGGACCCCGGCCTCCCTCTCGCCCCCATCTAACAAGCGGTCGCCCTGTCATCGCTGTGGCGCGGGATGAAGCGTTCAACTTCATCTACGAAGATAATCTGGACCTGCTACGGTCGGCCGGGGCCGAGATCGCCTTCTTCAGCCCGTTGCGGGACATTTCTCTGCCTCCGGGCACGGCTGGCGTTATCCTCAGCGGTGGCTTCCCGGAAGTCTATGCGGCTCGATTGGGGGCCAATGCGGCCATGCGAGCCACTTTGCACGAGGCGCACGTGCAAAACATGCCCATCTATGCTGAGTGTGGCGGTTTGATGTACCTGACTGAGTCCATAATTGACTTGGAGGGAAATGAGCATTCCATGGTAGGCCTGCTGCCAGGGCGTTCGCGGATGATTGACCGGCTGACCGTGGGCTACCGGGTCGCCAGGGCTGCCGGCAATTCCTGGCTGTTTGCCGAGGGTGAGAGTGTCCGTGGTCACGAGTTTCACTACTCAGACTGGGAGGGCCGTCCAGACAATCTGCCCCCAGCTTATATTCTACAATCGCCCCGTGACAGGGACCAATCCCATCCAGAAGGTGCCAGCTTGGGTAGCCTGTGGGCCTCGTACCTGCACCTGCACTTCTGGACCAAGCCAGAATTGGCTGTCCGCTTTGTGACAGCATGTCAGAAAGAATAAAATGAGGAAAAACAGCGTATGACACTTGAAAATCTTATTACCCAAATCGGTCCGCTTGACCAGGAAGCCATGGCGGCAGCTCGTGCCCGACAGGATGTCCTGACCAAACCCCGGGGTAGCCTGGGCCGGCTGGAGGATTTATCCATCCAGATCGCCGGCATTACCGGTAATCCCCGGCCCCACATCCGGCATAAGGTCATCACGACCATGGCTGGCGACCACGGAGTCGTCGCTGAAGGTGTTAGCGCCTTCCCGCAGGAGGTCACACCGGAAATGGTTTACAATTTCCTGCGCGGTGGCGCGGCTATCAATGTCTTGTCCCGTCACGTGGGGGCGCGGGTGGTCGTGGTAGATCTGGGGGTGGCCGTCGAACTGGAGCCACATCCTGGTCTGGTGGATAAAAAAGTGGCCCGGGGCACGGCTAACATCGCGGCCGGCCCCGCCATGACCCGCGAACAGGCCATGCGCGCCCTGGAAGCCGGCGCAGAGGTGGTGGAAAACGAGCTGGCCCGAGGCCTGGACATCCTGGGTACGGGCGACATGGGCATCGGCAACACCACACCCTCGGCGGCCATCGCTTGCGCGTTGTCAGGCCTGCCTGCATCGAACGTGGTGGGTCGGGGTACCGGCGTGGACGATGCAGGCCTGGCCCGTAAGGTCGCTGCAGTAGGAAAGGCTCTGGCTGTCAATCGGCCCGATCCCGATGACGCGCTGGGTGTGCTGTCCAAGGTAGGGGGATTCGAGATCGGCGGGTTGGCCGGAGCGATGCTGGCTGCTGCGGCCCATCGCCGGCCGGTGGTGGTGGATGGCTTCATCTCCACGGCCGCGGCTATGATTGCCGTCGGCCTGGCCCCGCAGGTGCGCGCCTATCTCATCGCCGCCCATCGCTCCCAGGAACAGGGGCATCGCATCATGCTCGATTGGCTGAAGCTACAGCCGCTGCTGGACCTGGATCTGCGTCTGGGCGAAGGGACGGGTGCGGCGATCGGCATTTCCCTGGTTGAAGCTGCCTGCAGAATCCTGGATGAGATGGCGACGTTCGAGGAAGCAGGCGTTGCGGACAAGGAATAGAATGTGGAGAGAAAAAGTAGGGAACCGGAAATCAGAAACTGGAATTCCAGTATCGGAATCCCATTTCTGGCTGCGCTTCAGTTCCTGACCATTGCCCCGCCGCTGATCCGCCGGCCTTTTACAATGACGGAGCTGGGCGCGGCTGTGGGTCACTTTCCTCTGGTGGGCGTTTTGCTAGGCCTGGTACTGGTTGGCCTGCGTGCCGGCCTGCGGATCATCCTCCCGGGGAATGTCACCGCCGCGCTGGTTTTAGCTGTCTGGATCATCCTCACAGGTGCATTGCATTTGGATGGCTTCCTGGATACTTGCGATGGTCTCTTTGGCGGCGCTACGGCCGAGGATCGCTTGCGCATCCTGCGTGACGAGCAGGTGGGGGCTTTCGCCGTGGCTGGCGGGGTGGCGCTGTTGCTGGTGAAATACGCCGCCCTGGCCGCCTTGCCGGATTATACCCTCGCCTTGCTCGTGGCCCCCACGCTGGGCCGCTGGGCCATGAGCCTGGCGGTCATCGCCTTCCCCTACGGTCGCTCCCAGGGGTTGGGGCGCGCGCTGAAGGATCATGCCGGCCGGCGCGAACTGATCGTAGCAACAGTTATCGCGTTGATCACGGCTGGGATTGCCAGTGGTTGGCTGGGGTTGGCCGCGGCAGCGTTGGTGGCTGCTACGACGTGGGTATTGGCCCGCTTTGCCCTGTCCCGGCTGCCTGGACTGACGGGCGACATCTACGGGGCCATCTGTGAGCTGACGGAGGTTCTGGTTTTGTTGGTTGTCGTTGTTGGGAGTTACTCGTGAAGCTCGATTTCCCTTTCCTTACCGCATCTTTGACGCCGGAGGTTCTGGTGCTCCACAGCGAACGGCCTCTGAAAATGCTGGCTTCAGCCGTCGTGGGCGGTGGGTTCACCCAAGCGCACTATATCATCAATCGTCACGTGATCAAGGGCTATAGTCACCCGGATCCCCCCGGCGACCTGCGAGGATTTGCTGGTGAGCATGGCATCGACGAGCCTTTCGTCGGGCTGATGACGGCCGCGTACCTGGATCGGGTTCAGACAGTCGCTTTGCATGCTGGCAGCCTGACCGTTGCCGCCATTGTGACTGCCGGGTTGAGCAATCCGACCTGCGCTGGTCTCAGTTCTCCAGCTCCTCTGGCCGCTGGCACGATCAACATCATCCTACTGGTGGACGGCAACTTGAGCCCGGCCGCATTGGTCAATGCCGTCATCACGGCGACGGAAGCCAAGGCTTACCTGCTGCTGGAGGGAGGGGTGCGCACGCCGGATGGCTTTCCAGCAACTGGGACTTCGACCGATGCGCTGGTGGTAGCCTATACCGGTCGAGGGGAGACTCTACCCTACGCTGGCCCGGCAACAAGGGTGGGCTGGCTCATCGGGCAGTGCGTGCGTCAGACGCTGGGAGCCCTGATATAAGAGATCGCGATCGGAGATCACGCCATGATGTCAAAACTGCCAAAAGGCGGCCGTTACCAGCAATTGGCGGGATGGTCATCCCGAGGAGTGCAACGCTCTGTGCCCTTCCTGCTGGCACTGGTGTTAGATCAAGTGTTAGGGGACCCATCCAATCGCTACCACCCGGTGGCTTGGATGGGGAAAGTCATTGCCGCGGCGGAACGTCACGCCCCGCGCCAGGGACGCCTGGCCCCCTTGATCTACGGGTCGTTGCTCACCGCTGGCGGGGCAATGGTTATCGGCGGCCTGGGTTATGTTGGGGAGCGCGTCGTGGCCCGCTTGCCACTGCCCTGGCGCTGGCTGGTGGAAGCTGGTTTGTTCAAGGTCACCTTTTCCCGGCAGGGACTGGCCTCTGCAGCTGGCGAGGTGCAGGCTGCCCTGGCGACAGGTGACTTGTCGGAGGCACGCCGTCTGGTACGCTGGCACCTGGTGAGCCGCGCAACGGATGACTTGGATGAAGCGCAAGTGGCCGCCGCCACCATAGAGTCGGTGGCCGAGAACAGCAGCGACGGCGTGGTCGCACCCTGGCTGTACTACGCTCTGGGCGGATTGCCGGCCTCCCTGGCTTACCGTTTCATCAACACTGTCGACGCCATGCTAGGCTACCATGATCAACGCCACGAATGGCTGGGCAAGGCGCCGGCCCGCCTGGATGACCTGGCCAATCTGTTGCCTGCGCGCCTCACTGCTGGCTTGCTGGTTCTGGCTGCGCCCTTGACCGGCGCGGACGCGCGCCGTGCCTGGCGTGTTCTTCGCCGGGATGGGGGGAAGACCGCAAGCCCCAACGCTGGCTGGCCCATGAGTGCCATGGCCGGCGCGTTGGGGGTGGAATTGGAAAAAGCGGGCCAGTACCGGCTGGGGGCAGGGCTGGGAGATGCCAGAGCGGGCGATATCGGTCGGTCAGTCCGCTTGATGCGTTTGGGCACAGTCTTGGCGGCCGTCGTATTGGTAGTTTTCATTGGTGCATGGAGTCGATCGTAGGGGCGACCAGGAGTATCACCTCTACGAGAGGGGTTTATTTTCAATGCTGATGCAACCTCGCTTTTGTGTTCGGACAATTCCGCGGGTCGTTCATGGCGCGCTGGATTTCGAGGAGCTGGCGCGGCTTGGCCTGTCCCCCGGGGACGTGCTGGATTTCAGTGTCAACAGCAACCCTTACGGCCCCTCGCCCCGGGTACGGGAGGCAGTGGCTGGCGTGCCGCTGGATCGCTATCCCGACCGGGAGTCACTGGCCTTGCGGCAGGCGCTGGCGTCCCGGCTAGGTGTATCCCCGCAGGCCATTGTGGTCGGCAACGGCGCGAGTGAACTCCTCTTGCTGCTGGCGTTGGCCTACGTGCGTTCCGGTGATACAATTTTCATCGTTGAGCCAACGTTCGGCGAATACGCTCGGGTGGTGCGGCTGATGGGAGGACGGGTACATCCATGGTGGGCCAAAGCTAAGGACGATTTCGCGGTGGACGTGGTCCTCGTGGCCGAAGCGGTGCATGACCTGCGCCCCCGGGTGGCTTTCCTGTGCAACCCGAACAATCCCACTGGTCAGTATCTTTCCTTGCAAGAGTTGCGCCCGCTGGTGGAAGCCGCACCGCAGACATTGTTTGTCATAGACGAAGCCTATCTCCCATTTGTGGCATCCGGCCGTTCCGCCTTAGAGCTGCAGGCGGCAAATGTACTGGTTTTGCGCTCCATGACCAAGGAGTACGCCCTGGCCGGCCTGCGCCTGGGCTACGCCGTCGGCCCTACGGAAGTGATCGCTGCCCTGGCGGCTGTGCGGCCGGCATGGAACGTTAACGCCATGGCTCAGGCCGCGGGAGTGGCTGCCCTGGAGGATGAAACCTACCTGCAGCGGTCGCTGACTTGGCTGGCCCAGGCCAACGCGGACTTTCGGGCAAATCTGACTGGCTTGGGGCTGATTCCCTTGCCTTCTGCCACCCACTTTTTTCTCTTACAGGTGGGGAACGGAGCTCGCTTCCGACAGACACTGCTTCGCCAGGGAATCCTGGTGCGGGATGGTGCATCTTTTGGGCTGCCGGCTTACGTGCGCATTGCCACCCGCCGGCCGGAGGAGAACCAGCAACTGATCCAGGCGCTGGGCGGAAATTAGATAAGGCGCCAATCTTGACCAGGTTACTGCTGACGCGGCATGGTGAGACAACC
>WFQT01000008.1 GCA_015486895.1 Anaerolineae bacterium | reverse complement strand
GGAGGTAAGCCAGAGACTTGCCGGTGCCGGTTCCCGCCTCTACCAGGAAATGCTCACCCTCGTTGAACGCCATCGTCACCTGCCGGGCCATCTCAATTTGCGGCGGTCGATGCTCATAGCCGGGCAACAAGTCATGCAAAGAGCTATTCTCTTTCAAGTAGCTGGCAATGCCATCGACATCTACCGGTGTATAAGTTACTTCATCGGCTTCCCACGGCTCGTCGAGAAAATCCTCATCCTCGTCATAAGTTGGCTCTTCCTCTCGCAATTCCCGGCGTAGTGCCCGCCCTTGCCGGATGGCAGGCGCCTGCGCTTCCACATACTCCCAGAAATCGACGTATTCTTCCGGGGGCAAGTCCAGGGCTAATCTTTCTTCTTCTATTTCCAGGAAAAGGTCTTCGTAAACCCACCCTTTGCCGCGAGACATGTCGTTGATAGCCGCTACCACGGGTAAAGGTAAATCTTCTCCTAACTTCAGCAGGGCGATGAAAAGCTGCGCTGTGGCCAGCGCATCATACAGAGCCCGATGGGCGTTGTTCAACGGCACTTCAAGTTGCCGGCAAAGAGCACCTAAATTGTACTGATGTGCCGTGGGGAGCAGGATCGTTGCCAATTGGTAAGTGTCTAATGCCTTACCTGGGGGAACGACCCCATGCGTCCGCAGAAACTTCAAGTCAAAGGTGACATTGTGACCCACCATGTCGTTGTTGCCGATGAAGGTCTCCACTTGGCGTTTGACCTGCCGCCAGGTCGGTGCCTGGCGCAGTTTTTGCGGATCAATGCCGGTCAATTGTGTGATCTCAAAAGAGATATCCTGTTGAGGATTCACTAATGTAGAGAACTTGTCTAAGATTTTGCCGTCAGAGCGAAAGCGAATGCCCCCAAACTCGATGATGGTGTCGTTTTGCTCATCCAGGCCGGTGGTTTCCAGGTCGAAGGCAACGTATGTTCGTTTTTTCAAGTTGGTCAGTCCAATCTATGGCAGGCCTGCCGATCTCAACTGTCTATGGCGCGAGATCTCATTTTAGCACGTCCCTGGAAAGGGGTGAAATCAGCCGGGTGGAAAACGGCAACGGAGCGTCTCCCCGTATGTCAACAATCGCGCCTGCACCTCATCACGACCATTATCTGGTAGCCGGAAAAGGTGTGCCGGGCAACCAGCCCGACAATCGGAAGCGCCAAAGCCAGGCGCTGGCACGGTCACCCCCGGCAAGGAGGTGACCATCTGGCTCCAATCGCATTCCAGGCGCTTGGAAATGATCTTATAACAATAGCCTACCACTATTGCCAGACTGCGCAAGTAGTCCAGGTGCCAGTGCACGGATCCTTTGCCGCGCAGGTGGCGGCTGAGGCGAGCTTTCAGCCCACCCGGCCCTAAGGCGCTGCCGAAGTAAACGTATTCTCCGGCGGGGAAATAGAACTGCCCCAACTGTCCAACCGCCAGCGATACAGAGCTCTCCAGGAATAGAAAAAGGGCATAGCTGCCCCCTTCATAGGGAATATCGTCGCTGGATAGCAGCGCTGCTTTAGTCAATGACCGTCCCCTTCCCGGCCAAAGCATCTTGTACTGGCGTTTCCCCGCGTCCGTCGGCGAAGATGACCCGTTTCACCCCGGCCTGTACCGCCTCGGCCGCGCCCATGACTTTCTTTTTCATCCGGCCCTGGGCGAAAGCCATAAAATCGCCTACCTGGGCAGCGGTAATGTGGTGGATTAAACTGCTCTCATCAGGGAAAGAGCGCAACAAGCCGGGCACATCGCTCAGAATGAGCAGCGCCTCAGCGGCCAGTGCCACTGCTGTTTGCGCTGCCGCCCGGTCTCCGTCCACGTTGATTGCCTCGCCAGCGTAAGAGATTGCCGGTGGCGTCAGGACCGGCAGGTAACCTTGTGCCAGTAACTCCCGGAGCAAATCAGCGTTGACTTTTTCTACCCGCCCGGTATAATCGTCCCGCAATACCATCCGCCGGCCGTCTTCGCGCACGATTTTGATGCGGTCTTTGCGCTTGCCCTGCCAAAGCCGGCCGTCCAGCCCGCTGAGGCCGACGGCATTCACCCCTGCGCCTTGAAAAAGCTCAACGAAGCGCTTGTTCATCAAGCCGCAGTACACCATTTCGAATATTTCCAGGGAGCGGCGATCGGTGCGACGACTGACATACCCGGAAACAGAGGTCACGAATTGCGGTGGATGCCCTAATTGCTCGGCGATCTCATTAGTCAAGGCGGCGCCACCGTGCACCAGCACCACCTGTTTTCCCATTTGCCATAGCCGGGCCACGTCCTGAACGATTGCCCTATGGTTCAATGCTTTACCACCGCCAACTTTAATGACAATCATCAAACACTATCCCTCTCACTCGCTGATTCGCTCATGCTGGATGTAAGCCTGGGAAAGTCAATCCTTCTCGTTCCTCCCAACCATACATCACGTTCAGGCACTGCACTGCAGTGCCAGCCGCCCCTTTCATCAAGTTGTCAATGGCGGCAATAGCCACCAGGTGGCGGCTCTCCGGCTCAAAAGCGAAGCCCACGTCGGCGAAATTGCTTCCGGCCAGGATTTTTGGCTCCGGCAGGCGGTAAATGCCATGTCGTTCCTTGACAACCCGCACGAAAGGCTCGCCGCGGTATGCGGCGCGG
>WFQT01000007.1 GCA_015486895.1 Anaerolineae bacterium | reverse complement strand
GCATTGGAATCGGCGTCCTCGTTTCTGCAATCAGTTGTTTGCTTGTTTCATCGAAGCATACGATCGGTTCCTTCTTATTATAAGCTCGCTGATAGATGTCAAGAACATGTTCCATCGCATAGACGAAATCCGCATTGGCTTCTGGCGGGATCACCCACTCTTTTCTTCGCCAAGGCTTAAGTTCGTTTTTTTTAGTGTCTGACGGATGGCTTCTGGAGAAATGCTGTCAAATGGCACTTCTTCCAACCTCACCAAATGATCGGCCAGAAGGCGCAACGTCCAGCGTTTATGGCCTGCTGGCGGAGAACTGCTTACCAATGCTATCAACCGCGCCTCGACTTCTCCGTCAATTTTGCGTTCATATACACGATTGCGCTTCTTGTCATACAAGGCAATAGCCAACCCCCCTTCCGCATAGCGCTTCCGGATACGCTCTGCCGTTGCGCGACCAACGTGCAGCGCATCCGCTATCTGTTGATCACTCCAACCATCGGCTGCTTTCAGTAAAATTTGTGCACGTTTGATAACTCGCACTTTCCTGGTGCCGCCCATCAGCATGTCGGCGAGGTGATTTCGCTCTTCTTTTGTTAAATTGACATGGTATTGCTTCTTCATATTGCATGGCTCCTGAAAGGGTTCTTTCTCGAAATGCCCCCAGTATGCCATTAGTTTGATTTTCCATCAAGTTACATTTGATTGAGTACTAGTAGGCGGATAGGAATATTCCAGTGGCCCATTTGGTGTGAATGGAAAGGTTAGAGTATAATAGTTTGGAAGTCTTCAGTGTGCCTATGGGAGGCGTATCCACCCGCTCCTATAGAGATTGTCCCCTACAGAGATTCTCCAAGCGAAAGGAGTTCAAAAGATGGCAAGCGAAGGATACCATGAGCCAATAGAGGAGCTATCTGGCGAAACGAAGGACATGCACAGAGCTATCGTTTCTCTGATAGAGGAACTGGAAGCCGTCGACTGGTACAACCAAAGAGTAGACGCCTGCCAAGACGCGGAACTAGAAGCCATTATCGCTCACAACAGGGACGAAGAGAAAGAACACGCCTCAATGCTTCTTGAGTGGATTCGCCGCAAGGATTCTACCTTCGACAAAGAACTCAAGGACTACATATTCACGGAGAAGCCCATCGCCCACGAATAGAAAGATTGTGTCGCCTGCGAAAGCAGGGGGCGCATGAGGTACTTTGGAAGAAATTCTGACATCCAGCGGCTTGGCTCCGGCGGGACGCTGGTTGTTGGATGTTAAGTCCTACAATGTGTTTCCAAAGAGATCAAGCATTATCTGCTGAACGATATCGCAAGACAAGGCTGCTGTGACTAAATATCAGTGGAGGCTTGTACCTCCCAAGGTTTGAAGCACCTTGGAGCATCAGGGATATGCCGTTGGCCTGCTGTTGCATGGGAGGGTCTCTTTTCCCAGTTGAAGCAGAGCACCCCTTTTGCGTTCTCAACTTGCGCCAATCAGCAAGCCGATGTATAACTCGTGTTGTGAAAGTCTGTCAAAAGGCGCCGCCGAGACAGTCAGGACGGCGCTGAGCACGACAAAAAGCGCCATTTCACGCCTCTGGAAGACCCCAAACAGTATTTCCGGTACCAAAGCTTAGATGTCAGGTGCGGGCTCAACCCCCGTCGTCCCCGTATGGAACTAAGAAAAGGGCCGGAAAAGTACTCTTCCCCGGCCCTTTTTGCGCGCTCAGTGGGACAATTACCCCGAAAACGGTCTCTTTTTGCCCCCGTGGTGGGTTCGCGGAAGCAGATCGCGGGTTCGATGCTCCGGGGACATGCGGGGTCAGCGCGGGAGCGACCATAAGCAAGGTTCCCCGAGACAAGGCATGACCGGTAATGATGGATGCGTGAGAGATTCTGTAACCGTACAAGATGCCACCTTTTTCAATAGCCTCTTTCGGCGTGAGTTGCTAAGAACGAGATGAAATATCCATAGAACACCGATTTGGGATGTCCTCTTTTCAACGACGAAGCCATCCGCTCCAGGTATCTTGAAAGCTTGAATGGCGATGGTCTAACCAAATAAGTTACACTGGAGTCATCGGCATAGTCTCCCCGTCTTTCTGGCTTTCAGGTACATGGTCCGATAAGCCCACCCTGTGCTTTTCTCTGAGACGATAGCGCTTGCCTCCATACCACATTCCCGTCCCTGAGCTTCATTATCCAGGTACCGTTTTTTCGCGCGTCGTTCAGACAAACGATGACTGTATCTTTATCCACGGTTAAATGACATAACGTTTTACCGGCTGTACTTGACCAGAGAACAGGGTGATCCGTGCCTTGCTGCGTTGCCGGGCAAAAAGTGGCAGCAGCAACTGCTTTTGGGGTTGACTTTTTAGTTTTTGTGTAGTACAATGTAAATAATTAAGAGCAATGTTGCCACATCGTTCCCCCGTTGACACGGTGAATAACCACTGATTGTGTTCTTGACTTTTCCCCCTCCCCTGAATGATTCTCTATATGCTGTCCTTGCAAAAGGAAGCGATTTCAGAAAGGAGGCATGCAGATTTCGACCCGCTCCATGAATGATTCACGCTTTACGTGTAGAGATGGTGTTGCTTGTTGGATTACATCTTCGTCAATTTGCATTTTCAGGCATTAGCTGGAGGAAAGTACGATGAAGGACGAACTAAAAGGGATTGATCGAAGAACGTTTTTGAAAGGGACAACGGTGGCTGCGCTGACGACGTTATTTGGTCCTTCCGCCGTTGCACAGGCGATGAAAGACTTACCTGCATCCACGTCGACTAAAGCCCTTGAGTCGTTAGTCTCGTCTGAAGGACTTAGTCCCCTTGAAGCGAGCAAGTTATTAACAGCATCGCATTGGGGCGCATTCATTGCCAAAGTGGAGGGAGGCAAGTTTATCAAGTCCACGCCGTTTGGCGGTGACCACGCGCCTGTTCCCATGTTGGAAGCCTTGGCTGGCCGCGTTTACTCGTCGAGCCGCATCAAGTACCCCATGGTGCGCGCGGGATTCTTGAAGAAAGGTGCACAAAGTGATCGCACCGAGCGCGGTACCGGCAACTTCGTACGCGTG
>WFQT01000006.1 GCA_015486895.1 Anaerolineae bacterium | reverse complement strand
TCACGCTGGAACCCGGCGAAGCCTGGGTTCATATCGACGTTACAAAAGCCTTCTACGCCTGGCAACGTTCCCCGGATAGTAACTTCGGCTTTCTATTGCAGGCCACAGCGGGGGGGCAGGTCGAATACCGCATCGCCGCGCGTGAGCACCAGAGTATTCCCCGCCACCCCAGCCTGACGGTACACTATTTGCCGCCCATTTCACCTTGAAGTGTCTTTCCCGAGAGCTTCTGGCAGCGCTCTGCTTGATCCTGGACAAGCCAGTCGTAACATGCGGACGGCGTATTTGCTTGCAAGGGATTGCGCTTCTGAAATCCTTGACTCGAAATCTCGCTTGTACTGGACTTCTTGAGAATTACCCCTGCTGCAGCAAAATCAAGTCTTCAGCCGGTGAAGATTCTCCAAGCCGCCGAAAAGTTCAACCTCAGCCGCCAATTTTCATCCACTGAGACACGTCGCAGGCTCGTGATAATTTCCCTTGTCAACAATGTGTTGGTTCGTTTAATCCAAATGTCAAAAGTCCAAACGGTTCCTACTTATGCTCAACAAAGTATACGGCGCCGTCGTTAAAATGGCCGATGACGTGTAGGTGGGCGATGGTACCCAAATCGTCAATAGTGAAGAGATAGTCCCTGTTCACACGATCGAACCAAACCAGGCATGCCTTTTGCTCAGCAGGCCATGTTCCCTTCAGATGAGCAAGGTTGTTCGCCACGTCGGGGGAATTGTAATAGGTTCTGCGGGGACTCATTTTAGCAACGATTCCCGCGCGAATGTACAGTGCAACCGGCACATTGGTGTAGGTAATGGCGCACTCTGAAGCGTGTTCTTGCAGATATTGAATGGTTTCACTACTCGCCCAATAGCGGTCGTTATAGCCCAATCCTTCTGCCCTGGCCCGCTTTACCATCGAAAACGCCGATATTGTTGGATAGATCAGCATCACGGTGATGGAAAACACCATCAGATAGTTCCTAAACTTCGGATCTTCCCGTCTGCCTGTGAACGCTCCCAAAATCCCGTACCAAGTTATGAATCCTAACGATGTCAAAGGCACATAGATCGGCGACAACAGCCGATGGCTAATTCTATCGTATGCCACCCACGTTGACGAGAAGATCAGGAAACCGACGTAGGCGACGACAAACACGATGGTGGGATACAGTTCCCAAGAAATACTCCGAATACGGATTGGTTTCTCTGTTCGCCGCAAAAGGATAAAAACACTCACTGCGATTGTCGCAGCCAAGAGCCCAAGTATGGCAATGCCAACGGTACGTGACAAGAGTACTTGCTCGTACTTGACGAGCCCGCTGGGAACGGGAATATACCAGGAAACAGTTCTTGCCAAAGTCAGTATGCCGTTTTGAATTAAGCTGTACTTGGATTTGTTTCTTGGTCCCGTCAACGTGCCCGAAAGAAAGTAATTTCTCATTAGCCATAGAACGAGAGGCAATGTGGAAACAAGCAGAAGAACTAAAGCATGCTTGATTTTGGAGCTGGATGTATGTGAGCGAAAAGCGGCCAAACCAACACTCACAAGGCCCGTTACGACGAGAAGAGCGCCTACATATCGGGTCAAAGTCGCGAGGGCAACAGAGACAGCCAGCAGCAGAAGTATAGCTATAGAATCATTTTGGGCTACGTAAATATCGGACAAAAGCAGATAAAAGAGCACGAGCACGATAAACAGAGGCTCGCTCCACGCCATCAGGGATACCTGAACCAGTGGATATCCTACAAGCACAGATGCCGTGCCAAGAAGTGCGCAAGTTACACAGTTCCTCATATATCGAAGAAAGAGGATACCACTAAGAAAAATAATGAGCCCAAACAAGATCGCCTGTACCAAACGTGCCGTGGAAACGACGTCTGCGCCTAAGAAAGAGGAAACAACCGCCAAAAGGGTTGGGTACAGGGGGGGGTACACGATCAATGGCCTGTTATCGTATGTGACTACCCCTTTTCCGGCCGCGATATGCCTGGCCGTAGCAATATACCCTACGGAATCAGGTGAAATTCCGATCCCGCATTGACTTGTAGCAAACAACATCACGCCGACGCCCGTCAATGCCAGCACAATTACAATCCACGAAGATCGCTTAGTAATGTATTTTCCTAACATCTATTCACATGCCTCTGATAATATGACTCTTCTGAAAAAACCTATCCTGAGCAAGCTCAAGCTGACTGAGGAAGACATACCAAGCGCAAGTGCGCTCGCAACTGAGCCCAAAGAGAAGCAAAAGAAGAAAGTACAGGTTGCTTTTGGGCAGTTTTTGTTGCTCTTTGATTCCCTTTTTTGATCCACTTACCTTATCCAGGCTTCTAAAGTAGAGATTTATCTACCGCACATTGTTGTTCATAGCGGCCGATCCGATCATAATCATACTCACGTGGAGTTGACCGCGTACCGGTACTCTACCATTTCCAAATGGATGCTTGATAGCCCTAGCTGTGGCCACCACAGCAGGCCTTAGCTGTTGCTTACTGCCCCGTTCAGCTGCGGTTCGCTGACGACGTAGGGCCAATAGAAAGAGTTTTCGGGATTACATGTTTCAGTCACGTTGGTCACGTATCCTTTGTGACTTTCACCTCGTTTCTGCCGGTACGTGGCTCCCCAATTGTCGAGGGCTGCATTCTGATAGCACTCAACCTGCCCTTCTTTGGGGCGCAATGTGGATTCATCGACGACGAAATATTCTCGGAACACACGTTACAACACCTGACAGGTGTATTCTCGGCCATAGCGAGAAGATAGCTCGTCTACCGAGCAATGCATCAATTCACCAATGCGCTGAATATGTTCAGTTAAGTCTCCCCCTTTGAGGTGATAGATATATTACCCAGAACTTTCCTTCAGAAATGGCTTGAATTCTTTTTTGTAACGCTGTTGCTCCTGCTCGTCTAACATGCGATGTGTACGCTGTAGCACCTCGACTAACAATTGCAAATGTGTCACTTCGTGCAGGTTGCCGACAATCATTGTGCTATCCATACGTAGCTTGTTCGTCTTCAATTCAAACGCAGCAACCTGTTCATCGATGTTTTTGACCTCAGTTATAACACGGCTGCCGATTTTCCGATTCCGTCTGAAGCAGAACAATGGATGCTCTTATGATATCATATTTCCCCCTGATAGGCCGAGTTTTTAAGCAGTCTCTCTCATTCGCCCCATGCACGTGAAACGAGCGGCTGTCCAGATGTAGAGACTTATGCTCTACCTTGTATGCTTTAAGGGCATGATGCGTTATCCCGGTAAACACTTCTATAATCCCCGCTTCGTAGAGCTCGTTCAATGCCATCCCAAGAGTATCGTCGTTGAAATCTCCTGCTTTCAGACCGGGCACTATCAGAAGATCGACAGGCTTGTTCCTGGTCAGGCACCATGTACTACATCGCCCTGTTGGTAAACCCCAAAGCATTAGACATTATCACAGTTTAAGTGGCGACAGGGACAGGGTCATAATGCCAGGGTCTATAGTTCAATCGGAAGTTGTGCAAACCACAACAGGTTTCCATGACCTGGTCGCGGAATCCTTTCTTCCAGTTCCGGAGTGTGTCCTTGACGATGCGATACCGTTTGACACCCGAAATGGCATGTTCAACTCGAATGCGGATACGAGATATTTCACGATTGCGGGCTTTTTCTTTAGCGGTCAGTTCCTTACCACGAGGCTTTTTCTTGGGTTGGACAATGATCACACCTACCAAAGCAAATCCTTGAAAACCGGTGTCCTGATACAAGATGCTGCCTTCGGGTAGACGAATATCTGCTTCATCACTGATTTTCTTGTCATGTTTCTTGCCTTCGCAAGAGGATGTCAGCAGGCAGATTTTCGCCCGTTCGTTGACAACTACGTTGTTTTTCACGGTATGGCGCTTTTTCTTGCCACTGTAATAGGTACACTGCCTTTCTTTATCCTTCGGGCGTTGGATGGGGCGTTCTACGCCGTCCTGAAAGAACGTTGACTGAGGTGCCTCCGGAAACCTCATTTGATCCGATTGGCGGGCTGGCAATTCTCCCGCCTTCGCTAATGCCTGATTGAGACAAGGATGCAAGATGTGAATCCATTTGTTGACCACTGATTGCGGCATGTCAAAAGTTTCACCAAAGATGTCCTGCGTTGTTGCCTTGCGCAGATAGGTCAAAATAAAGACCAACTTGTCCTCAATGGTCGGCAAAGGCGTGTTGCAATAGTCCACAAAACGCCGTTTCCGCCGCTTTTTCCCCGTGAGCGTGTGGGTGGTTTGCATGTATTCCAGAAAACTTTGCTCAAAGTAGGGCAAAAGCGCATTGAATTCTTCCAATGTATATCCAGTCAAGGCATGAAATTGTCTCGGTTTTTCCAAAAGTATGGCATAATTGGTCATTGGAGGGGCTCCGTTTCAGATCTGCTGTTAACAGTTTGAAAAGGATACCCCTCTTTGTCCTCTTTTTCAATTTAATCGTGATAATGTCTATTGATCACCATCGTCAGTCTCGCCTGCCCTGTACTGACTTTCCGGTTGCTTTTCTTCACCGCTTGGTCG
>WFQT01000005.1 GCA_015486895.1 Anaerolineae bacterium | reverse complement strand
GCCAGGCATCGAGCCATCGCCGAAGGAACTGGCGGAAGCAGTGCGGACGGTGGATCGGCTCCGGAAGGAAGGCGCAAGGGTAAAATTCGGCAACTGCATCCCGCAGTGCTTCATGGAAAACTCATCCAACGGCTGCCTGGCGGGCGTTGCCTACGTGACCATAGACCCGTGGGGCAATGTCCGGCCCTGTAGTCACTCGCCCACGATCGTGGGCAGCCTGTTCCGACAAAGCATCGAAGAGCTATGGCACTCTGAGAAAATGGATGCCTGGCGGGACCTGATGCCGCCGGAGTGCGAGAAATGTGCCGCCTATGCTGTTTGCCATGGTGGTTGCCGGGCCAGTATCGAGATCCGCCCTGAAAAACGCGATCCCTTGCGCGGGGAACCCCTGGCGGAATTTAGTCGTGATTTGGAGCGGCTGCAGCTCTACGCTGGCTGGCGCCCCGTGGCGAGATATGAAATCAGGCGCGAGGAGTTTGGGTTGGTGCTCCTCCGTGGCAACGCAGTGCTCCCGGTTTCTTTTGCAAGCGCCCCTTTACTTTCTCTTCTCGATGGCTCTCACACTCTGCGGGAAATTGCAAGTGCCCAAGGCCAAGCAACACTGGACCTCGTTGGTGAGCTCTACTGGCATGGGCTCGTAGAGATGCTGTAAGCCAATTGTAAGCTCCTGGAAGCCTTCTGCCAGTTTTTGTTCTGTGTTTGCCCTTCCTCTTGATAGGAACTTGCTCCCTTTTCGTCAAGGACTTCCCTTGGTTCTGAAGTATAATTGAATCCAAGGAAATGAGCGAGGAAAGGAACCCGGGGGGGGAGGTGATTAAAATGAAGGTAATCGTAGGAGAGATTCTGGTTGTTTTGATGGCTCTCATCGCTGTCGTACAGACAATCCTGCTTACCAGGAAAGTAGACATTTTCACCAATGACAAGGGGATGGAAATTTTAGAAGGGACCAATTGTTTTGGAGCACTGGATATTTTTCTCATCATCTTGCTGGTAGGGTTAGTCGTATGGCTTATGACATGAATTTCTGATTTGACAGAAGGAGAATAGCGATGGGTGGCAGCTATGATCTGTCTGACAATCATTGAAGTATCGATGCTGATAGTACTTTTTGCTCTTGATACCGGCAGCAGTCATGGCCTTCATGGGAAAGTGAGCTGCTCTCGAAACCATAGAAAGGAGGTGGTCTATCGAAAAACCGGAGAATGTATGAGTGTTTCGTAAAAGCCGGAGAGAAAGCTCTCCGGCTTTTCTTCGCGCTGTATGACAGGTCTGATTGGTAAGCGTCGCAAGCTGTAACATTTGCACCTATTTCACCTCTTTATCAGGAATTAGGGAATTTGCGGCAGTTTCCTGACAGCAAAACGATAGCCTATTCACTGAATTCTGTGCCGAATCTGCCACTCCTTTGTCAAGTTATGTCTTTGGATTGTGGGTATGATGTGTTTGTGAAAAGGAGACGGGCGTGGCAAGGAGGACAGAAGGGGATCCAGTTCGGCGCAGTTTGAGGAGGAGATCATGAGCACAAACACGATTTATTTGGGAATCATAGGTTTGCTGCTCCTGGTGGTATTGCTCCAGGAAGCATGGATGGAAGGCGTAAAGGTCGCCGCCCCGCCTCATCCTGTGGACAGCGCTGGAGGGGGCAGCGGGGGGATACTTTGGGTGTTAGTCATCCTTTCCGTAGTTGTTTACATACTTCTAAGCTAACCAGGATGTGCGATAGCGAGCCTGCAAAGGAGCGAAGGACAGATTGTGAAGTATGCCTGTCCTTCGCTCAACGGGTTACCACAGAAAATGGAGCAAATGCCAACGAACGCTCTAAAAACGCCCAGAAGTAGTTTAGAAGCGAATTAGACTGTTTTGAAGCGGTAATGTCGTAACTTCGACGCCATCCTTGCCCACGTACACATCAATCTCCAACCGCACTCCAAAACCTTCATCCGGCAGGTAAATGCCCGGCTCAACGGAGAAACAGATACCCGGAACCAGACGGCGACGGTCCTGCGTTTCCAGATTGTCCATGTTAACGCCGTTGCCGTGAGTCTCAACGCCAATGTTGTGCCCTGTACGGTGGATGAAATAAGCGCCGAACCCAGCTTTCTCGATGACCTCGCGGGCAGCGTCGTCTACCTGATAGCCATAAACCGGTTCCCCTGCCTGGACACCTGCCTGGGCCCGGGCCACCGCTGCATCCCGAGCCTGGCGCACTACTTCAAAGACATCTTGAATGCGCGCCGGCACCGCATCCCCGCCGTAGCCGACCCAGGTAATGTCGCCATAAATTGCACCCGGCGCTTTCTCCTTGGCCCACAAGTCAATGAGCAGGAAGTCCCCCGGGCGGATGGGTGCTTCTTCGCGCGGGTTAGGAGCGTAATGGGGATCGGCTGCATGGGCGTTGACGCCAACAATGGGTGGATGGCCAGTCTCCAGTCCGCGGGTAGCAAATTGGTTCATGATGAATTGCTGTACTTCCACTTCGCCAAGCGACACTTTTGCCTGCAACCGTTGCCGCACCAAGTCAAAGGCGGCATCTTTGATTTCCAGTAATGCCTTAGCTGCCCGGCGATGGCTGGCCAATTGTTCCGGTGTCAAGACAGCTTCCACTGCCTGGACCAAGTCCGCTGAAGAAAGCACTTCCAGGCCTAAGGAACGCAACATCTCCACCGTGCCGGCATCCACCCGGCTGACATAAGGAATCGCGTTGCCGGGCGAATATTCCACTGCGATGCGCTGAGCATTGCCGACCAGGGTACGAATCCCTTTCTGCCAGGATTGCCAACTAATGTAGGTGTGCAGTGGCTCTGTTGCATCCCGGAACCCCCCGGCCTCAATGCTATGCACGAGCCAAGCCGGTTGGCCGTAAGCAGGGATCCAGTATAGCCAACGTCGGGTGAGAATACCCCCCGCTGGCAAAGGAGCCAACTGCCGAGCCACAGGGTTCATCCCCTCGAAGTCATAAAGCAACCAGCCGTCAATGTGCATTTCTCTTAACAGTGCTTGAACTTTGCTGTCATCCATGGATGCATCCTCCGAACGGGAAGTTGCCCACGGACTTATAATCCGTGGGCACTCTTTTTCACTCCGGCAATGTAGCTATGTTTTCTCCTTTGATAAAGTTCTCCACTGCCTCTCGAGCTACATCATCGTGATATTGAACCGGCGGTGACTTCATGAAATAGCTGCTAGGTGCCAGCAATGCCCCTTTCAAGCCGCGGTTCAGAGCCAGCTTGGCGGCCCGCACTGCATCAATGACCACCCCGGCACTGTTGGGGCTATCCCATACTTCCAGCTTCAATTCCAGGTTCAGGGGCACGTCGCCGAAAGTGCGACCTTCCAAGCGAATATAAGCCCACTTCCGGTCTGTTAGCCAGGCTACGTAATCACTGGGGCCAATATGCACGTTCTCTTCTCCCAATTCGTAGTCCACCTGGCTGGTAACGGCATCTGTCTTGCTGATCCTCTTCGATTCTAACCGCTCCCGTTCCAACATATTGAAGAAATCCATATTGCCACCGACGTTAAGCTGGCTGGTCCGCTCCAGGCGTACACCTCGGTCCAGGAAGAGCCGGGCCAACGCGCGGTGGACGATGGTGGCACCCACCTGGCTTTTGATATCATCGCCAATCACCGGCAGCCCGTGCTTGGCAAACTGCTCTTGCCAGTAAGGCTCGCGAGCAATAAAGACCGGAATGGCGTTAACAAAGGCAACCCCCGCTTCCAAAGCTTTATCCACATACCACTTAGTGGCCATTTCACTGCCCACCGGCGTGTAATTGATGATGACATCGGTTTTCGTATCCCGGAGAATGTCCCCGATAGGCGCCGTAGGGCCGGGGGCTTTTTTGATCCTCATCTTGAGATACTTACCCAACCCATCGTGGGTCATGCCCCGATACACTGGCACATCCAAATGCGGCACGTCGGTGAACTTATAAGTGTTATTTTGGCCGGAGAAAATCGCTTCTGATAAATCTTTGCCTACCTTCTCGGCATCGATGTCAAAAGCCGCTGTGAACTCAATGTCCCGGACGTGATAGCCACCGAAATTAACGTGCATTAAACCAGGTACGAATTCATTCTCAGCCGCGTTGCGATAGTAGTGAACACCTTGTACCAACGACGAAGCACAATTACCTACACCGATAATAGCCACACGTACCTTGTCACTCATAATATTGCTCCTTTGTTCAGAAAGATCACCTGTAACTGCTAAGCGTCCATTCGATAGAACACTGATAACGCTGGAAGGCGCTAATTTCCGCAGCTAATTCCGGCAAGATTTCCGACACCCCTCGTTTTTCGAGAAAATACATTCGCCAGAGCTTGTAGCTTCTCAGCAAGAAGCAAAACAGGAAATCTGCGTTCAGCCGCTTAATTTGTGTTAATCGGTGTTCTATCCTATTCCTGCCTGAGCAGATACAGTCATTCAACGCCAGCCGGCATTGGAATGTTAACTAAATTGCTATCGAGCGTGGCAGGAAGACCGCTCTATCAACTTCCCCGGCAACAGAATGTTCTGGGCCGGTTCACCGCGAATTAATCTTGTCAATAATTGCACTACTGCCTCGCCCATGGCCGCTTTCGGCTGGGCAACAGTCGTCAGGGGGGGGATACTGTAAGCCGAGTAAAGAATATCGTCGAAGCCAATCACGGAGAGGTTCTCCGGTACGCCAACTCCCGCTTGCCAGGCAGCTTGCAGCACCCCTAAAGCAGTCAAATCGTTGTAGCAGACAATTGCTTCCGGTAAACGACCTTGTTGTTGCATTACCTGAAAAGCCCGGACACCATCGATCAGGCGGCCATTGCCGGGGAAAATCGCCTCCGCTAAGCCCTCGTTCCGCAACACCTGCCGGTAGCCGCTCTTACGCTCCCAGCCGGAACGGCTCCCCTCCGGGCCGCCGATAAAAGCGATGCGCCGGTGACCAAGGTGCAGCAAATATTCCGTCGCCAGGATGACGCCATGGACGTTATCCCCCCGCACGGTATAGCCGACACCCGGTGCGCTATTCCCATTGACGATAACCAGGGGACGCCCCAGTTTATTGGTTAAAGCGTGCAATTGTCCCCCCATCCGTGAGCTGACAAGCACTAAACCGTCTACATCTCGTTTGCGCAGCGTCTGAATCGCTTCCAGCTCCCGTGCTGGCATCCCCCAGGAATGCACGAGTAACAGCGTGTAGCCCACAGTCCGAGCCATATCCTCGATGCTGTGCAAAATGGCCGCCGCATAGGGATCGCTGGCGTCGGGCATGACGATGCCAATTGTGTAAGTACATTGCCGCACTAAGCTGCGTGCCGTCTCGTTGGGTACATAGCCCATTTCCCGGGCCAATTGTTGAACCCGCTTGCGGGTCTCAACGCCGATGCGAGGGTGATCGTGTAAGGCACGCGAGACAGTAGCCACAGAGACACGAGCTCGCCGGGCAATATCCTTAATAGAAACCGGCCGCTGATATTCTTGTTTCTTAGTTGTCATGCGCCTATCGGATAGCACAACTTTCACTCGTGATGACTGCCTAATCGTGCCCGCCGTCCAGCCTAACCGTAAAATATATGAGCCATATGACAATCTGGAGTCTGGCGAAAATGACGTTTTAGGCTTGACCTAACTATCTTTACCACAGAATGCACGGACTAAAGACACAAAAGGTAAAATCTGTGAAAATTTACGAAGTCTGTGGTTAGCAAATCAGGAACTACAAATGGCACGGATTGACACGTCTTTTCCTTTGCTTTTTGACCTGAATCCGTGCATCTGTGTTTTTTCTGTGGCTAAAACACAGATGCCAGAGTCCAGTGACGATATTGCGCATGACCCCCCGCTCGTCATGCCCGGGGCGAAATATCTGGCCATCCACCTGCGTGCAAACGTTTGCGCAAGGAATAATCGCTATTTTACTTCAACATCCATCCGGCAGGCAAATAGACAGACTCAGGTAGGGCTTTCAACGTAACCTTGAGGTGTGTCGTCCTGATATATGTTTGCAGTGGAGGGGGTGTCCCCTCTGTATAATGTTTCTAAACACTGTGGCTATTTACGAAGCGGACACGCCGTTAGACCCTTGAGAATACATCCTGTTTGGCAGTGGTACCCTTATATCACCATTGTTGCTTTTTTGACTGTTCCAGCTTACAATTCTGTCTTGGGTAATGATCTTTTGTGAAAAGCAGGCTAATCAGTCTTGGTCGACCAGTACCTTCTATTGCACCGTGCAGCCTTTACCCGGTGGCGAGAACAGAAAAGGAGATAAAAACATGCGGTTTCCACCTGAGCAAGTGCAGGTGAAATGCCCCGTGTGCGGGCAGACGTCGGTTATGTCAGTATACACCATTTTGGATGTGAGCGAGAATCCGTTTCTCAAAGGGCTCACCATGATCAATGAGGTAAACCTCTTCCATTGCCCCAAGTGTGGTGCTGAAGCTCTTATGAATGCACCATACCTCTACTTGGACACGGATAAAGAACTAGCCTATATGTTTGTGCCGTCGGAGTTGAACATGACGGAAGCTGCTCGGCAACGGTTCATCGGCGAATTGATGAAGAAAGTTATGGATGTACTGCCGCCTGAAGATCGTAAAGGTTACCTTTTGCATCCGCAACTCTTCCTCAGTCAGGCATCGTTAATGCATAATGTCCTCGAACAGGAAGGTTTTCCTCCTGAAGAGACTCAGGGCTGGGAGCAGAGCACGGCCTTGGCGAATAAGATGCTGGCACTGGTAGATGACCAGGAAGCATTAGTCAAGTTTATCCAGGAGCACGATCAAGAAATCGACGATAGCTTAATTCGTCTCCTCCTCAACGCGGCTACCGGCCAGGATGCGGCTGTGCAACCGCATCCTGATGCTGCGAAAAAGGGACTCCGAGAAGCCTCGGATGAGTTAATAGCACAGTTGGAGCAGCATGCTACAGCAGGTCGTCGCTTTGCAAGCGAGAAAGAAGTCATGGAATTCATAGAACAAAAGCCAGAACCGACAGCTATCATTGCAAAGCTTATCTCCTTACATGGCGAGAAGGATAAAGAGAAACTTGATATCTTTCTGGAAGATTTGGCACCAATAACTGATTACCAGTTCTTGCTCTTCGTGAGCCAGAATATTGAAATGGCCGAAAAAGAGGGAGATGAAGAGAAAGTAGCCATAATTACTGACTTGCGAGATCGCCTCGTTCAGGCCCAGGAGAAATGGGAAGCAAGATGGCAGCAAAAGATGGAAACGGGCAGTGCCTTGGTGGAAAAGCTCTTGGAAGCCCAGGAACAAGGCCCGGAGGCGCTAAGCAAAGAGATCCGGCGCCAACCTATAACAGCGTTCAATACTACCTTTGCGTATGTGCTCATGAGCCACTTGAAAGCGGCTAAAGAGAACAGGCTGTCCGATCTGGTAGAACGCCTCGAGGAGATCGAGAGTGCAATTACGCTGATGAGGGAATCCACAATGTTGCCGACTACGAATCCAGTGGTAGAGATCATTAATCGGTTGCTGAAAGCCTCTTATCCCGATGGCACATTAGAAATGCTGAAAGAGCTAAAAGCAACGAATTTGCTGACTCCCGATTTTATTGGGTTGCTAAAAGCCATGACAGAGGAGGACAAGTCGCCTATCTCGGAAGAGACACGCCGGCAGCTAAAAGTTATTTACGCTCAGGCCTTGGCGGTGGGATAACACTTGAGCGACGTGGGTTGGGTTGACAATCCGGCTGACTCCTGTTTCTACGGGGAGGCCAGGCTATTAGTCCGGTAAGTGGGTTAACAGACCTCTCTACTGTCAGGTGCATTGCATGGAGGAACCAATGAGCAGTGCTAATGGGGAAAACACCTGTCCGCTATATGGTGCCTCTTAGTAGCACTGCTGTTATCTTTTTGTCAGGAAAAAAGCTTGATTTTCTGTCCACTTTGTATTATGATAGAAATATTGAATACCTTATTTCTGGCTCAAGAAGGAATAGAAGGAGAGGACAAAATGTCATTGGCAGAAGTGCAGTTTAACTTTGAATCCACTTATATCCCGACGCAGCGTCCAAAACTGACGCCACCTGAAGATTTATCTGGTCATGAAATGCTTACTATCAACATTAACGGCGAAATGCCATTCGCTTTGGGCCCGGCGCTGGAACGCTATAACATGAAAGTGCTTACTAAGCCGTTGCAAAAGATCCGCTGGGACCGGATCAGCCATTTTGACGTAATCCTCATTTATGGTAATAGTAGTGCGGACGATTTGACCATGATGTGCACAGCGATTCGGGAATATACTCTGGCACCCATTGTCATTGTCAGTGACACCTGCAATCGCCGCAGTGTCAACCTCCAGCTACTTATTTCGGGGGCCGACCATTGCCTGCCTCTAAACACACCAGAGGGAATCATAGCAGCGCATGTATTAGGTGCCGGCCGGCGTTATATTAATCAAGCATTGGCGACAGCTTAAACTTAGTATGGCTTAAAAGCTTACCTCCTGGGTGCAAAGAGGCCGGATGAATCGTTCATCCGGCCTCTTTCTTTTCTATAGCAGAGTGGGCGGTACAAGACTTGAACTTGTGACCTCCACGATGTCAACGTGGCGCTCTAGCCTACTGAGCTAACCGCCCAAGAGCAATTACATTGTACTCAAATCCTCACTTCTGGCAAGTTTCCCGTTAGTGAGTTCCCGGTAAGTAATGTCTGAGATAGAGCAGAGTGGGTCGTCGCGGCAAGAGCTATTTCCTGGCAAGCATCCACCCTTGCGCAAGACATTTCCGTGTGCAAGAGAAGTCAAGCGCATATTCCACTCGCTGCCAGCCAGGGCTTAGCGCAGAGCGTTACTTTGCCATCTCCACGGCCCTGGTCTCTCGCACCACCGTCACTTTAATAAGCCCTGGATACTGTAAATTGTCCTCGATCTTCCGAGCCACCTGCCGGGATAACTCCATAGCACCCAGATCATCCACATCCTCTGGCTTGACAATGACGCGGATTTCCCGCCCGGCCTGGATCGCGTAAGCGTCACTCACACCGGGGAAAGCACGAGCGATCTCTTGCAGTGCGTTGACCCGGTGGATATAGTCATCAACAGCCTCCCGGCGGGCTCCCGGCCGGGCACCGGAAATTGCATCTGCTGCTGCCACCAGTACCGCCTCGATGCACTTTTGTTCCTCCTCATGATGATGGCTGGCGATACAATTAACAACCTTTTCACTGATACCATAGCGGCGGGCAATATCGGCGCCAATCAAAGCATGTGGACCTTCTACTTC
>WFQT01000004.1 GCA_015486895.1 Anaerolineae bacterium | reverse complement strand
TTCCCGCACCAACCTTTATATAATTCCCACCATATTCTCTTGCAAACAATTGTCTTGCAGTATCTCCTGAACAATGGCAAGGGCCAACATGGCACACCCCTGCTTTTCTGAAACTGGAGATAGTTTTTTCTATTTCGCTTTCTCTCTTGGCGGTCAAATGAAAACCGCCCATTACTAAGAGCACATCCCGCTTGACCAAATTTATTGCCTTATTGACTATCTTTACGATACCAGGATGTGCACATCCAGTTATTACGACCAATCCTTTTTCAGTCTGAATAATCAAAGATTGCTCTTTTATCCAAGTTCCCAACTCGCCGGTGGAGTAAATCCCGTCGCAAATCTTTAATGGCTCCTGAACCGCAACTACCTTTGCGCCGTATTCTTCTACCCCGTTCTTAAAACTTTTCGGGGATGATTTAGGTAGATAAACAACAACTTCGGGATTCTTTTCAAGAAGACTGTGCAGTCCCCCAACGTGATCTCCGTGGATATGAGAAAGCACAATCAGATCTATCTCTTTGGGATTAATGCCCAACTTTTCCATGTTTGCCAACAATATTGAGCCATCTCCACCGGTATCAAAAAGAACAGTTTTTTCAACTCCAGTTATAAGACATGAGAAACCCCATGCAGTCTCTAGTCCTTCCTTATATGGATTGTTATCGTAGATAACATTGATGCTTAGGTCGTTAATGGCTATTGGGGAGATGTTTTCTCTGCTCTGCATGATTTGCCTCCTTTTATAGCAGCGTGATCGGTGGAATGAATTACACTAAAGCATTTTATAACCAAGCGATATTCCCTGTCAATACGCTGCGTTCATTTTGTCCGCATGACATCTTTACAAATAGGGCAGAAAAAAGCCACAGAATAGCATGGAAAGACACAGAAAAGGCTGAATACAGAGGACATTCAGTGAAATTCCGTGTTAATCTGTGGTCTGGCTCGCTCTGAAGTTCAGAAGATTTGTAAAGATGTGAAAAGGCCCTTTTGAACCACGCCCAAATTAAGAACACGGAAAGAGGCCACAGAGCAATATAAAACTGAACCACTCTTGCGTATTCTTGCCGGGGCTGATTCGCCGAAAAATGTCAAAGATATGATACAATGGAGGAGAAACTTTGCTTCGTTGGAGCCAGACGCAGAATGATGGGAAATACTGACATTGGCAAATCTCAAGGTTACCTGCATCACAAGGGCAGAACTTTTTCTGGTTACGTGAGTTTCCATATTCCGGCTGGGTGGTTACTGTTTGAGGATGTCGACCAGTACGATGCTTAAAATCAAGCTCTGAGATAAGGGTGAATTAAGGAGAGCAAATAATGGGATTACGAAGCGAGATCTTTGAACAGCCTGAAGTTCTCAGCCAAGAGATAGAATTAGAGTACCCGCAGCTTAAAAAAATCGTCGGCAAAATTCCCTGGCAGGATGTCAAGTATATTTTCTTAGCAGCCCGCGGCACCTCAGATAACGCGGGGCTTTATGCCAAATATTTATGGGGCACACACAATAGTTTACCCGTTGCCTTAGCAGCACCATCCCTTTTCAGCATCTACCGGCAGCCGCCGAAATTGGACGGTGCACTGGTGCTCGGTATTTCCCAATCGGGGGAATCGCCGGATATCGTTAGCGTGCTGGAAGAGGGGCGGAGGCAAGGATGCCCTACTTTGGCTATCACCAATAACATTTCCTCGCCTTTGGCCGGGGCAGCAGATTGTGTCATTGACATTCACGCTGGAGAAGAACAGGCAGTAGCTGCTACTAAAACGTACACAGCCCAACTTATGGCCATCGCGATGCTTTCCGTAGTGCTGGAAGGCTCCTCGGAAAGGCTGCGAACTTTGCAACTGGTCCCGGCGCTGGTGCAACAGGTGCTGAGCAATGCCGCGAACATTGAGGCGTTAGCACAGCGATATCGCTATATGGAGCAATGTGTGGTGCTGGGCCGGGGTTACAATTATGCCACAGCGTTCGAATGGGCATTGAAGCTGAAGGAACTAACTTACACCGTAGCCCAACCGTATTCCTCCGCGGACTTTCGGCACGGTCCTATTGCCATTGTAGCGCAAGGTTTCCCGGCAATGGCCATTGCACCGAAGGGCGAGGTTCTCGATGATATGTTGAAACTCATGCACAGTTTGGAGGAAGGGCATCGTGCAGAGCTGACTGTTGTCTCTAATGATGTAAAAGCATTGTCATTGGCGCAATCACCTATGCCACTTCCGGCTATGGCGGAATGGGTTTCTCCAATAGTGAGCATTGTGCCGGCCCAGCTTTTTACCATGGCTTTGACCCATGCGCGCGGGTTGGATGTTGAACGTCCCCGTGGTCTTAAAAAAGTTACTAAGACACGGTAACACGGCGAGAAGGGGCCAACAACGGTTCTATTGACGCCGTCGCTCCAGATGATGTGGGTTTCCCCTATAAGTGCTCGCCACCTGTCACGAAAGGCGAATCCCCAGTGACAAGGTCCGAGTGTAACAGATAATGCATTGCTTCTGCCACATCCGACGGGGAACCGTTTCCCTGCAATGGCATCTACTGTGCCGCTGGCAACAGTCATATCAGAAATCTTGTCGGCCAACCAGTAATAGTATTACCTTGTCGATCCTATTCGGTATGTTATAATACAAGACGAGTAACTGCCCAGCCTTGAGCAAATAGAACGCAGATACCGCAGATTTCACGCTGATACTCGCAGATAAAGCAAATAAACCAGAAACGATCAGCGAAAATCAGCATGTATCAGCGTCATCAGCGTCTAATTGTTGGGGAGGCTGAGTAGTAACCAAGACGGATGGAATCGATTGTACTGAGTTAGTGCTGTCTGGTCTTGTGAACCCTGCCGAGACCTGAAAACACTTTCCCATGACAATTAAAGGGCTACTTAGACATTAGTAGCATACTATAGGAGGTATTTCATGACACAGCGTTCTCTTTACCTTACGACTACGGAGCCCCACTGCGGGAAATCGTTGATTTCTCTGGGCATTATGGATCTACTCCTGCGCCGTACTCGCCGCGTGGGTGTGTTTCGCCCTTTCGTTGCCATTGAATCGCCGGCGGGGAGGGATAAGAATACTTATCTTCTTCTGTCGCACTTTCATTTGGACCTTAAGTGTGAGGATACTTATGCTTTCCGGGCCAGTGAAGCCGTTGATTTGTTGGCCCAGAAGCGCTACGATGAATTTTTGGACCGCATTATTGCCAAATACAAAGCGATGGAGCGTCGCTCGGATTTCGTCTTGATTATCGGTTCAGATCTCACTACTGCTAGTGCTCCTTTCGATTTTGATATTAACGTGGAAGTAGCACAAAGCTTGGGCAGCCCTGTGCTGTTGCTGGCCAGCGGCGCCAAACCAAACATAGAAGAAATTCTAAGCCCCATCTTGAGAGCGGTAGACACTTTTCAGGAAAAAGGATGTCAATTGGCGGGCGTTGGGGTGAATCGAGCTGCACCAGAAAAAGTGGAGGATATCCGGCGGGCGCTTCAGCGAGTTCTTCCCCCAGAGGCTCCGGTTGCAGCGGTTATTCCCTCTGATAAACGCTTGGCCAGTCCTACTATTGAAGAAGTGCGCAAGCATCTGGGTGCGAAAGTGCTCTATGGTTCTGATCGCTTGCATCGTCAGGTAGGGACGTATATGGTCATCGCTATGCAAATGGAGCATTATCTGGGTCGCTTGCGGGATGATGCCTTGTTGATCACGCCCGGAGACCGGGGCGATGTGATCGTGAGTGCTTTGCAGGCGCATCAATCCCAAAATTATCCTTCTCTGGCCGGCTTGCTGTTAACCACAGGCGAACAGCCGGCTCCGACGGTGAAGCGCTTGCTGGATGGTCTGCCCAGTATTTTGCCCATTTTGGCAGTGGATAGCGAAACTTTTGAGACTGCTTCTGCTATTGGCCATGTTCGTTCTTACATCACTGCTGACAACAAAGCCAAGATCAAAGCGAGTTTGGAGCTTTTCTCCCGGTATGTGGATACGTCGGCCTTTGTTAAACAATATGGTCGCATTGAGTCCCGTGGTATTCCGCCCCGTATGTTCCTCTACAACCTGATCCAAAGGGCCAAGTCCGACAAGAAGCAAATTGTCTTGGCCGAGGGCACTGACGAGCGCATCTTGCGGGCCACCGAAACGCTGGTAGAACAAGATGTCGTGGGCATAACTTTGTTGGGCAATAAGAGGGAGGTCAAAGCCGCTATCAAGCGTTTAGGCCTGCACATCCCGCTTGAAAAAATATCCATTATAAATCCACTGGATTCACCAAAATTCCCGGATTATGCTCAGACTTACTATGAGCTGCGTAAGCATAAAGGGCTGACACTGGAACAGGCTGAGGATATCATGCACGACATTTCCTACTTTGGCACTATGATGGTGTATAAAGGAAATGCCGATGGTATGGTGTCCGGCGCTGCCCATACTACAGCCCATACCTTGCGACCTGCCTTCGAGTTCATTAAAACCAAGCCTGGCTATTCCATTGTCTCCTCGGTTTTCTTCATGTGCTTGGCAGATCGGGTGTTGGTGTATGGTGATTGCGCTGTGAATCCCAAGCCCACGGCTGAGCAGTTGGCGGAAATTGCCATTGCCTCGGCGGAGACGGCCAAGGTGTTCGATATTAAGCCCAAAATAGCTATGTTGTCTTACTCTTCAGGCGCCTCAGGACATGGTGAAGAGGTAGAGCGAGTGCGAAAGGCCACCTTGCTGGCGCAACAACGGCGTCCCGATTTGCCCATTGAAGGCCCGATTCAATACGATGCGGCCGTGGATGAGGCGGTGGGGCGCAGTAAGATGCCTGGCTCTAAAGTGGCAGGACATGCTACAGTGCTCATTTTCCCCGATCTTAATACGGGTAACAATACTTACAAAGCTGTGCAGCGGGAAACGGGAGCCATTGCCATTGGCCCGGTGCTGCAGGGATTAAAGAAGCCGGTCAACGATCTTAGCCGGGGCTGTACTGTGGAAGATGTAATTAACACGATCGCTATCACTGCTGTTCAGGCCCAATACGACACGTCCCCCTTAACGAGGTAATGATGAAGATACTGGTGGTTAATTCAGGTAGCTCCTCCATTAAATACCAGCTTTTCGATATGGACCAGCGCCGGGTGCTGACTATTGGCCTGGTAGAACGAATTGGCCTATCCATGGGGCATATCACTCATAAGCGCCTGGACCATGGTCAGAATCAAGAACTGAGCGAAGATCGCCCTTTCCCTGATCATCAGGCGGGTTTAACACGAGTAGCGGAATTACTGATGGATCCGGAGGTGGGCGTTATCGCCAGTGCGGATGAAATTGACGCCGTGGGACATCGGGTCGTACACGGCGGAGAGCGTTTTAGCCGCACGACTGTGATCAACGAGACGGTCCTGTCGGTCGTGCGCAAGCTAATTCCGTTGGCTCCTCTACATAACCCCGCCAATCTCGAGGGGATTGAGGTGGCCATGAAGATTTTCCCCAGAGCCGTACAGGTGGCTGTGTTCGATACTGCTTTTCACCACACCTTGCCCCCGGCCGCTTATCGTTATGCTATTCCCAACAATTTGTACCGGACCCATGGCATTCGAGTTTATGGCTTCCATGGTACCTCCCACCTCTATGTGAGCAAAGCCGCTGCCCGGCACTTAGGGAAGCCGTTGACCGATATCAATCTCATTACGGCCCACTTAGGAAATGGTTGCAGCATCACTGCCGTTCGTGGAGGGAAGTCGGTAGATACTTCCATGGGGTTCAGCCCTTTGCCCGGCTTGATGATGGGCACCCGTAGTGGTGATATTGACCCTGCTATTGTCTTTTTCTTGGGCACCCGGCTGAACATGTCCTTTGCCGAGATCGATCATTTACTCAACAAGCAAAGCGGGCTGCTGGGCATCAGCGGCCACAGCGATGTGCGGGACATCGAGATGTTGTGCCAACAAGGAGATAAGCAAGCACAACTGGCTTTGGAGATGTACACTTACCGTGTTAAGAAATATATCGGTGCCTATATGGCAGTGTTAGGACAAGTGGAAGCCCTGGTATTTACTGCCGGGGTGGGTGAAAACAGCTCCTATGTGCGGGCACAATCCTGCGCGGGGCTGGAACATTTAGGCGTCGTGCTGGATACCGCCCGCAACAATGCTCCTGGGCCCGGCATTGCCGAGATTCAGGCCGCCCATAGTCCTGTGAAAGTACTAGTTATTCCTACTAACGAAGAAATGGAGATCGCTTTACAGACTCAGGCAGTGCTGCAATGAGCAGATAGTGCTGTTTTGTAAATAGCCACAGAAAAGCACAGAAAGGCACGGACAGCTTTTTCATCGTTGTGCGGTGTGCAATCGCCCATGGCGACTGCTCCGAAGATAGAACGCTGATGACGCAGATGAACGCTGATTTCCGCAGATTCCTAAAAAATTATCTGCGTTAATCTGTAGGATCAGCGCGATCAGCGTTCTTATTTTCATCGTTGTGCGGTGTGCAACCGCCCATGGCGACTGCTCCGAAACTGGGCGCTGGCTTTGACGCCAAGGTGCATAAGACGCAAAGTTCTTCCGATTTCTCTGCCGACGTAAAGCTTTTTGCAATACTTATTGAGAAGATGTACAGCTTTCATCTTTACGGAGCTCGGTTCAGGATTTCGTTGATCTTGTCGCGCATCTCTTGCATGCTGAACGGCTTGGGGAGGAAAGCCTCGTAGTGAGGTTTGTTCTGGGTGCCGATGAGATCACCTGTGGCGCCAACTCGCGCCGTTAGGATAATGACAGGCGTGTCCTGGATGCATTCCGTCTTGCGAATTTGTGATAGGGTCTCCCAGCCGTTCATTTCCGGCATCATCAGGTCTAAGATGATTAACGCTGGCCGTTCTTTTATGGCAACCTCAATGCCATCTTCACCTTTGAGCGCCGATAACGGTTGTAAGTTTATGTTTTTTATGATGAGTTCTGCTAATCGTATGACTAGCGGATCATCGTCGATAATCAGGATTTTCTCATTTGCCATTAGCGAACTTCCTTTAACGCTGGTAACATAATTTGGATGGCCGTACCTTCTCCCGGAATATTCGTACTCTCTGCCCAGATGCGTCCTCCGTGGCCCTCAATAATTTGCTTGGCCAATGCTAAGCCAACTCCAAAACCGCGGAAGCGGCGGCTCATGCTGCTATCGACCTGGTAAAAGCGGTCGAAAATGCGTTCCAGTTGATCGGTTGGAACACCAATGCCCTGGTCGGAAATAGTCAGCCATAAGAAATCACTCTCGACACTGCGTAACTGCACCGTGACGATACCACCTTCAGGGCTGAACTTGATGGCATTGTCAATGATGTTGTTCAAGCTTTCTTGTAGCCGCTCTTCGTCGCCTGAGCAATAAAGGATATCATCCTCCGCTATGTGGAGTTGAAAAGTGATATTGTGTTTTTGGGCCGTGGGTTGAAAGTCCTGGATTACAGAACGTACTAACAGCTCCAGGTCTATAGGGCGGAGCTCAAAGTCTTCAGCATTGAGAGTTTGCAAAGTTAGAATTTGATTGATTTGCCGGTTGAGAGTATCTGCTTTTTCGTTGATAATCTGCAATGCTTCTCGTTGCTCGTCGCTAATCTCGCCCATAATACCTTCTAAGAGTATTTCCGTGTAACCTTTAATGTGGGTCAGCGGCGTGCGTAATTCGTGGGAAATATTTTGTAGCATACGATCGTTGAATTCGAGAGCCTTGGCCAGCTCGTTCTTTGTCTGTTCTAATCTCAGCAATGATGCCTGGAGAGACGCGTTCATCTGGCGCAAGGTCTCATTCATACGTTGAGCTTGTTCTTCTGCCAAGCGGCGTCTAGTGACATCGCGCACCTGGACAAGTTTAGCCTGTTGTCCTTGCCATGTAAAGTCTGTCGTCACGATTTCAATCCATTTCTTGGTGTTGTCAGCACACTTCAGAGAGTGGTAAGGTCTATCATAGCGTTGATCGCTTTTTCCTGTTTCCTCCTGAGTGATCAAAGCATCGTAATCCTGAGCAGAAAGCTCCTGAAGGGAGGAGAAACAGACGAGCCGTAAAAAGGCAGGGTTGGCGAAAACGATATGGTTGTTTTGGACAACGATAATGCCATCCAATGCAGATTCTACCAGTGTCCGGTACCGTTCCTCTGATTGTCGCAGCAGACGTAACAACTGTTGCCGTTCCTGATCTCTTTGGACGCGTGAAAGTGCATTCTTAACCGCTTTTGGCAGTTGCTGCTTCAAGTACTCTTTGACAACGTAGTCATCGGCGCCCATTGAGATAGCCTGGCTAGCGATTGCTTCATTGCCCGTACCTGTCACCAGGATAAAAGGCGGAGGCGATTTCTGTTTCTCTCGCAAGTACTCCAATGCCGTTAAGCCGTTGAGATCAGGCAGGTAGTAGTCGCTGAGAACAATATCAAACTGCGTTTCGGCGACAGCCTTCTCAAATTCTGCCTGGTTGTGGGCGACGGTTGCCTCAATTTGAAAGCCGTTCTTGGTCAAGGTGCGCAAGCCCAAGATCACATCATCTTGGTTATCTTCAATATAAAGAAGTCTCAAAGGATGTCCGATATCGTTCATTTTTTTCTCATGGTGTTAGAAAACGCTCGATGATAAAGTCAGCAATACCGGTGCTGTTGTCTGGAGTAAATTGTGGCTTGCCGGTTCCTCCGGACGTCCCAATCATAGCGGGCTGTGGTATTACCCAATCGCTGTTGGGCTCTGGATTACGGAAGTTGTGCCGGATTTGGAAAGCCACGGCGCTGCCCGCTCCGATATACAGCCAGAAAATGGCTGCCATGTGCGGATAGACCAGATTGAATAGATAATGGTCGAACAGCCCGCATACTAACACCCCAGCGATGGCTCCCCCGTAACCTAAGATGAGGGACTCTAATGCCGGGTCAGGATGGTATAAATACCAGGCGCGGAGTAGGTAGATGAAAAAGGTGGTAACGGCTAAAAGGAAAACAGCCAAACCAATAAGCCCCATTTCTTCAGCGATGAGCAGGTAGACATTGGAAACGCCCACGTATAGCTCGATGTCCGGCGAACCGGTGAAGCCGACGCCAAGCCATGGGTAGTGATGAATGAGCATCAATGCATCTTTGTACTCGCCGAAACGCATTTTCGTGGCTCGGTCTTGCCCATGGAGCCCTTCCAGGAGGCGGTTAACGTACGATTTGGCGGCCGGTAGCAACATGAGCAATGCCGTGCCGCCGCCGATGTATACTAAGAGTCGGCGATAACGCAATAAGGCCAATAGGATTAATGCCGCGGTGATGCCTAATAGGGCGCTGCGGGAATAAGTTAGGTATAGGGCAGAGAGGTCTATCAGCAATAAGAGTAGTGCCCAGCGACGACGAATGATAGGGGCGCGTGAGGCTAATTGCGGCGCGAGCAGGCCAACAGCAAAGACCATCATGCCGCCTAAGACGTTTGGGTCTACAGCGGTGCCGATGGCGCGCATGGGATTATGGGGATTATCCTCGATCCAGCGCAATGCCCCCATACCGCCGGGATAGCCCACGCGGCTCAACGCGTTTAGAATTTTGACAGTCCAGGAGATGGGCTGGAGATAGAACAAGGTTGCGATGGCTGCTGTCCCTCCTCCGGCCCAGATAAGCCATTGTGTTAGCCGGATCAGGTCATGGCGCCGTTGCCCCACGTTCAAAGCCAGGAAAAAGATAGCGATGGAGAGAAGAAGTTCCACGTAGTGGCGTATGGCATTGGCTGTGGGGTGGGTGCGGGTAATGCCAATAGCGAAAGAGAGCAAGGAGAGGGCAATGAATAATGCTACAAACCCGCCCACCGGTGTAACCAGAAAGCGGTCTTCCCGGCGCCGCACATAGCCCAAAAGCCAAATGAAAAATAGCGCCAACAAGGTGATGTCTAAGAAGGTAGGCGTGAAGCCGACTTTGAACGGAAGGGTGGCAAATGGAAGTAAGTAGATGATGGCGATCGTTGCCAGCATACTCCACCAAATACTGCGCAGCATCGCCAGAACAATGATGATAATCACTGCCAGTAGGGTAGCGTACAAAGGGCCCAAAAAACCAATGTAAGTGCCGATGAATAATGCTACAAGCAGCAGGAGTAAGCCCCTGCTGAGAGTGGCAATGATTCTGTTTGAGTTGCCTAATTGATATTCAATCTGCCTGAGCATCAGCCTGCTATAGCCCTCAGTAT
>WFQT01000003.1 GCA_015486895.1 Anaerolineae bacterium | reverse complement strand
CCAGTACATTATCATCGGCGCACTTACCATGGCCCTGGTTATGGGATGGTTGGAAGGAGGTCTCAAGACATGGGCCAAGTACCCCAAAGCTATGTTGATCTCGACGGCGTTTGGAGCATTTTTCTTTGCCTGGGGCACACGAGTAGCAGGCGGATGTACCCTCCATCATATGATGGGCGGCTTCGGGGCCATGAACCTGAAGAGTTGGGTGGTCATAACCTTCTCAGCCATAGGGGCGACTACCGGGTTCTTCATACTGAGATCGTTCAATCTTACCCAGTACTTCAAAAGCCAGGAGACGAGGTGGTTCGCGTCCCAGGCAAAGGAGTACAAATGGGCAGACGGCTTAAGCGTAGGCGATGGGGAGTCGAGTGACGGCTGGCTCAGGATATTCCTTTACGCTTTCATGCTCGTCGTGGCCATCGTGGTTCTGTACTCGGCTTTCGCAGGCAACACATATGCTCTGAAGATGGGTTGGGCGAAATCGTTTGACAAGACCATGATTGCCCATGCCATGCTCACCAGGAATTTGGGTAACATCATCATTTTGCTCATCATTGGAGCATTGCTCGGCATAGCCCTCGCAAAGACCGGGATCGGCACTGAGTGCGGGCTGATGTGCCCTGAAATGGGCTCCATGGCAGAAAGAGGAGAGCGCAAAGGTGCTTCCTTCCTGCGCATGCCTTACTCAATCCGCACGGTCTTCCTATCTTATCAACCCTTCGCAGCCCTGAGCCTGCACATCTTCCTCACCGGGCTGGTAATGTTCCTGGGTTTCACTTTCTTCGGCGCCATGGAAGGGCACGAGTGGGCGACTAAAGTTTTCGCCGAGAACTATGCAGTCGCCACCGGCATCCACTTCCATCATACGGGAATGGCTATCCGGGAAATGACCACCTGGCCCATGGACATCTTCGGCGGGTTCCTGCTAGGGCTCGGCACATTCCTCATGATCGGGTGCGAGTTCCGGAACTACGGCAGGGGTGGCTTGCTCTACATCACCGGCTTGCTGATTTGGCCTTTCTTCTACGTCGGCTACCTACCGTATACCTTAGCTCGGAATTTCTGGGATGGTTTGATGGGACACTATCCTTACACGGCCACAACTTTCTTCCCCGCGCTTGTCGCCCCTGGCAGCAAAACGATCCAGGTGCTTATTTATGCAGCCTACCTGCTCTTCTGGGTGCTGGCGTTTGTGTGGGCAGTTAGGCGTGGAGCCAGGAACATCGGCGTGCAACCCTCACAGCTCCTGCGCATGAACTCCGAGGACATGTACTTGGCCCGTTTTGAGAAGATCAAGAGAGATGGCAAGTTAGGAGAGCTGACGGAGGTAGAGCGAGAGCTTTACGAAACGGCACAAAAAGATAAAGTAACAGAAAAGAGGAGAGGATTAGTGCCAGAGAGAGGTGGTCAGTTGGGAGAGCTTATGGAGATTGAGCAAGGGCTTTACCAAACGGCACATAAAGCCAGTGGTTAACGGCTGGTGAGCAAGTCGAGCCTGGTGAAGCAAGACTTGCACTGGCATTAGCCAAAATCGGCAATTATGATTATTATGGACTGGACCTCCCGCTTTGGGAGGCCCGGTTTTCTAAATAAACTTGCCTACTTGTCTCTATTGAGTTGTGGCAACAAACAGAGAGGAACTTGCGTACCCTTGAAAAAGAAAACCAGCGTTGATCCGAAATGCATCCATCTTCTATCTTACGGGCTTGGCTTATCCATCTTTTATCCTTTATTCTTCCTGGCCATCTACCTTAGCTTCATCACTTTCCCCATGGCGGTACTAACGATTTACTGGGGGATCATGAAACTATTTCTTGCTTATGCTATCCTTTGCATCTACCAGACGACAGGGCTGAAAAAGATGGCCTTTATCGGCTTGCTCTTGATTATCAGTGGCCTTTTCTCATTCTTTCACCCGGTGAATTTCATCGCCACCGCTACTGAAGCGCTGGCCATCGTGGGTGTAAGTCTCATTTTGCTGGACTTGGACAAAGCATTCCCAAAGTTGCGGTTGAACATCGCCGGAGGACTGATTTTCTTGGGGGTGATTTTCTCTATCCTTAACAGTACCTTGATGAGTTTTATCGGCTTGCTTGCTCTCTTGATCGGGCTGCTTCTTTCCAGCACCCGGCTCATCCGCATACGAGGCAAGTCGCCAGCGAAATAGCACGGCGTGCCACATCAGAATAGCCCTGATCATTGCAATAGGGTGTGTCCTGGATCAACTGGGGGCCATTTTACCCGGCAACCCAGATCAGCGAATCAAGCGATTTATTGTGTCGACAGCGTTAGATCCAACTGATTAGGCCATGGAATGACACAGAATCACACGGAAAATTATTGTCTTCAGCCTTTTTGTGCCTTTCCCTGTTATTCTGTGGCTTTCTTTCCGGCCCTATTTGTCAAGATTGTTTCGATTCGAAATGAACCATGCCGGAAATCTTTTCTTCGCGCCTTTGCGTTTAGCTTTTTGGTTCTGGCTTGGCCAGGTTAGGATATGCCCTTAAATATTGAGATAATATGGCTTTGTCGGTTAATGCTGTAAACCTTAAATTCATTGGTAAGAGCCGCTCGGAAATGCCTCGCTCCACTTCATCTGTAATGTGGACATCACTGCTCTGTGCATCGGTTAATAGCAATTCGAATTCTTGACGGATTTCCTGTACAATACTTTCCGGGTTGGAAGATATAGCTTACTCCTTGTATCTGGGAAAGGTTGTTTGTACCCTTTCAATCTACCAGGAAATAGTCGTGTCTCCAACTCATTTAGGACACACCCATTTCAATTCGAGACTGCCTTGGCAATCGTTTGACTGGCGGGGCAGCAAAGGACCGGAGCATGTTCAACCCTATTCAGATTGAATCAGAATTCGGCAGCGGTGTTTACAGCCAACGGCCGGTAGTGATGGTACGCGGCGCAGGGGCCATTCTCTGGGATGCTGAGGGCAATTCTTACGTAGATTGTGTCGGCGGGCATGGCGTGGCCGTGACAGGGCATTCTCACCCTAGGATTGTGGCTGCTATCAAGCAGCAAGCAGAGCGTCTCATTGTTTGCCCCGCAACTTTTCCTAACGATGTGCGGGCCCATTTTCTGCAGCGTTTAGTTCAAGTAACGCCGCCTGGCTTAGAGAAGGTATTTCTATCCAACTCCGGTGCCGAGGCAGTGGAAGCGGCACTCAAGTTTGCCCGCATGGCCACAGGGCGGACGGAAATTGTGGCCACCATGCGCGGCTTTCACGGTCGCACTTTTGGTGCTCTCTCTGCCACCTGGAACAAGAAGTACCGGGAGCCTTTTGTTCCTTTAGTCCCCGGCTTCTATCATGTGCCATTCAACAGGTTAGCGCCGTTAGCAGAGATCGTGAGCGAAAAAACGGCAGCCGTACTTCTGGAAGTGGTCCAGGGTGAAGGAGGTGTGCACCCGGCGAGTGCGGAGTATCTATTGGGTGTTCGTAAATTGTGCAATGAACGGGGGGCGCTGCTCATTGTGGACGAAGTGCAGACCGGCTTTGGGCGCACCGGCAAGCTCTTTGCTGTTGAGCATTCTGGTTTGAGGCCGGATATTCTGGTGCTGGCAAAAGGTATTGCCGGGGGAGTGCCCATGGGAGCGACTG
>WFQT01000002.1 GCA_015486895.1 Anaerolineae bacterium | reverse complement strand
TCCGGCGACTGGATTTAGCCTGCGAAGGCAGGCTTTGCAGACGTTGCAGCGACTTCCAGTCGCCGGGTAACGTGGCTGGCTTTTTGGTTCTGGCTCGGCCGGCTTAGTTCATCGGCAGGACTCACTTTTTAGCGCGTGGGAAAGCGTTCCGTCCTGCGTAGATCGCTGACTCGTCCAGTTCTTCCTCAATGCGTAGCAGTTCGTTGTATTTAGCGATCCGTTCTCCGCGGGCCGGTGCGCCTGTTTTGATCTGCCCGGTGTTCAGCGCTACCGTCAGGTGAGCGATGGTTGTATCCGGCGTCTCACCGCTGCGGTGGGAAACGACAACATTCCACCCCTCCCGGAACGCCATTTGTGCTGCTGCTACCGATTCTGTCAAGGTACCGATTTGGTTGACTTTCAGCAGCAGCGCATTGCAGGCGTCGAGTTCGATTGCTTTAGCGATGCGCTTGACATTAGTGACTAACAGATCATCACCTACTAGCTGTATCTGATCGCCTAACCTTTGGTTCAGCAAAACCCAGCTATCCCAATCATCCTCGGCCAGCCCATCTTCTAAGGAAATAATGGGATACTGGCGGATCCAGTTTTCATAGAAGTCAACCATCTCGGCGCCACTGAGTCGTTTGCCTTCTTTGGCTAAGATATATTCCTGTGCCGTAGGATCGTAAATCTCCGAGGCAGCCGGGTCCAGGGCAATAGCTACCTCTTCACCGGGGCGATAGCCAGCTTTCTCAATAGCTTCCACAATTACTTCGATGGCTTCGGCATTGGAGTGGAGGGAAGGCGCAAACCCGCCTTCATCACCCACGTTGGTGGCGTAGCCACGCCCTTTGAGCACCGTTTTCAGAGCATGGTACGTCTCAGAGCCCCACCGCATTGCTTCGGCAAAGGAAGGTGCTCCTACCGGGGCAATCATGAATTCCTGGAAGTCAGTGGAATCTACCGCGTGCTTGCCGCCGTTGAGAATATTCATCATCGGCACAGGCAGGGTTCGGGCGAACGGACCGCCTAAATAGCGATAAAAGGGTAGCCCTAATTCCTTGGCAGCAGCTTTGGCCACAGCTAAACTGACGCCTAACATGGCATTGGCACCCAGATTGCTCTTGTTCTCAGTGCCGTCAAGGTCGATGAGCATTTGGTCAATGCCTACCTGGTCTAAAGCATCCCACCCGAATATTTCGTCTGCGATAGGGCCGTTAACGTTGTCCACGGCCTGACGCACGCTTTTGCCTCCATAAATAGCCGGATCACCATCTCGTAGCTCCAGTGCCTCATGCACGCCGGTGGAAGCCCCGGAAGGCACCGCAGCCCGGCCCATGGCATCTCCACTTAACAAGACATCCACCTCTACTGTCGGGTTTCCCCGAGAATCGAGAATTTCTCGTGCTTGTACAGCATCGATATAAGTTGTCATATCACATCTCCTTTCAGTTGGGAACGTTTTCTATTTGTTCTTGGTACAGATTGAGCAATTTCTTACATTTGCCTGAATGTACTCATAGGAATGATAGAGCAAGGGAGATGAAAAAGCTAATTTTCCCCTCCGTGTCCTGACAGCAAGGTTCAGAGAATCAATTTCGTTCCCTGTTTGCATTTGTGCTACAATGTGATAAGTTTCCGACATGGTTCATTTCTGATCGAAACAATCTTGACAAATAGGACCGGAAAGAAGGCCACGGAAAGGCACAGAAAAGACTAAAGACAAGTATTTCCCGTGTAGTTCTGTGTCATTCCGTGGCTTAGTTAGCGACGACGTCTCAGGGAAATGGCAGGTAGGCTGCTCTCTCAGGTCGGAGAGAGACTATGTAAACATGTGTGAATCACGTCCTCGATGGAGCTTAGGGCTACGCCGCAGCCAACCTGCCCTACGGTTAAGCGATACCCCCCAAGATTGCGGGCCTAGAGGCTATTTTCGGAGAAGACCACTCCCCCAAGCTGCGCTACGCTTAGCTTTTCCCCCTCCCCGTATCGGGGAAGGGAAGGCTTACCGCCCCTTTGGGCGGTAAACCAGGGGTGAGGTCCTATTTTCAGAGCGCACGGCGGGGGCGGGGACTACAAACTCTGATAGAAGACTCCGGTATACACCGGGCAACAAGGAGTGAGTGAACTCCCGCACCACCGACAATTCATCGTCATGAATTGTACCGCATTTCTGGGGCGTACCCCAATGTAACCGACGATCTTGGATCTATTTTATACGAGGAGGAAGACATGAAATTCTTGGTACGTTTGCTTATCAATGCTGCTGCTTTGTGGGCGGCGGCGGCACTCATCCCCGGCATCAGCTATGAGGG
>WFQT01000001.1 GCA_015486895.1 Anaerolineae bacterium | reverse complement strand
TCTGGCAAAAATGACGTTTTAGGCTCGACCTGATTATCTTTACCACAGACTGCACGGGTTAACACAGATTTTTCTTGCTCTTCGACCCAAATCTGTGAAACTCTGTGTTTTTCTGTGGCTAAAATAAAAAACGCCAGCGTCCAGATAATTTGATTACAAGGGTAATAAGATGCCTTTCTGGCAAGAACTAAAACAACTTCTATCCCAAAAGAAGCGCCGATGCGATAATTGTCGCTACGCCAAGTTCATTCGCAGCAACGGCGATGGACAAGTACCGCGCTTAGTTGGCCTTTGCCAAAATCCCCGCTCGCATTATTACAATCGCCCCTTTCCCGCCCAACGCGTTTGCCCTTTCTGGGAAAAAGCGGAAGTGCCGCCAGTGAAACCTTCCGTCGGGGATAGCAGCTTAACAATCTAACGCTGCCACTACTAACCATTCCGCATGCCTGGCCATTTTGGAGACTTCCGAAGTCACGCGCCCCTAAATGTTGAGATGATAATAGATAGCAGACATCTTACCCGATCGATTGCGCCCGCGGACGCCATCAATCGTTATTTGCGGGAAAATACTCATTACCTGACATTCCGGTAGAGACCGCCACTACCACCGGCCAGCCAATTTCCCGTAAGAAAGATAACACACGCTGGCGATGAGTACCGGCCCAGTAAACGCGGCCACAGCGAGGGCAACGGCGGAACTGAAGCTGGGTTCGCCAGACATAAGGAGGCACCAGCGACTTCGCCTCAGCCCGGCTCAGCGGCAGCAAGAGGGCATTACAAACCGTACAGCGGCTGAACAGCTTGGCAGGCGGCAATACGATTTGCTCCTGCATCTCGCGTAACTGCTCCGGTAGCTGCTGGCTATGCAACAAGATGACCTGCAATCCCCGGCGATGTGCCAACGCTGTATCCCGCGTCAACAAAATGCGTCCTTCAGCGCGTGCCCACCGCGCCACTTGGGCATCGGACAAATTCCCCGCCCAGGCAGTATCATATCCCAGCAAGCGCAACCACTTCTTCAAACGCCCTAACATGGCATCCGCTAAAAACCGCACTCGCTCAGTAGGCGCTTGTGGCGACAGTATCTTGTCTAAATGATAGCCTTCTGGTAATATCGGCACTATCTTCAGCACCTATTCAAGGAGCAAAGATGACCCAACGCCAAACATCGCATACGGAAATATTGTATCACACAATAAGCAACTTAACCAGAAAAAAAAGGTTGCCTCATCACTTCCTCGCCGTCATTATTGCCTGCTTGGCCTTTTATCCACTGCCGGCATGGGCAGCTAACAATGCTCCCACTTTCCGCAACGTCCAGGAATTATCGGCTTCTGTTGCTCTTTTCGTCCCTTTGGGCTTACTCTTGTTAGCTTTAGCCAGCGTCCCTCCTGCAGAGCGAGAAAATGCTGCCTTCAGCTTCCCGGCCGCGGTTGGCCTCGCCGGTGTCCTTTATTTCGTCGTTGGCTTCGCCTTGGAATTTGGTGGCTTCGGGCTCATTGACGCCCGACCGGACTTCGCCGCTTTAGTCCGCGAGTGGACAGCGCTCTCCCCAGCCTGGAGTCGATATTGGGGCATGTCCGGGCTGGCCGGATTCTTCTTAGCCGGGCCGGCAGCCACGCCCGGCAATGAATCTTTGTTCTTAGCACACCTGCCCTGGATCATTACCGCTGCTATCATCCCCTTGGTGGTCACCCGGCGCTACGGCCCGACTTACTTAGCCATCCTCTGGGGCGGCCTCAGCGGCGGGATCATTGCCCCCGTAGCGGGCAACTGGATTTACGGTGGCGGTTGGCTGCACCATCTGGGTATCACAGCCGGCTGGGGCCATGGCTACCTGGACATCGGCGGGCTCAGCATGGTAGCAATCGTCGGCGCCGGCATAAGCTGGGCCACACTGTTAGCTTTTCGCCCCCGGAGAGCCGCAAAGTTGGCAGGCCCCCTCAGCCTGCCGGCCATTCACGCTCCCCTATTGGCCATTTTGGGCAGCGGCTTGCTCATAGCAGGGAGCAGCGGCTGGTTCCTGGCCACACCACTTTGGCCTTTCACTTACTTCCCCTGGGAAAAAATCTTCCTAAACCTGTTGCTATCTGCCGCCGGAGGTGCATTCCTGCCTCTGCTATACATCTGGTTCTTCACCGGTGAACAAAACCTGGCTTTACCCGCCCAGGGATTGGCTGCCGGTTGGTTAGCACTTTTGGCCGGCGCTCCATTCATCCCTCCCTGGGCAGCAGTAGCGACCGGTATGGTTGTCGGGGGACTGATGCCGATTGTCACTGCGCTGCTGACCAGCCAGTTGAATTTCCCAGATGACGGAGGGCTTCTGACTATGACCACTTTGGCCGGATTCTTAGGCGTCTGGGCACCCGGTCTCTTCGCCGACGGACAATTCGGCCAGGGATGGCAAGGTGTTGGGCCGACACACTACTTAGGCATCGCCGGACAAGGTGTCAGCGGCCTCCTTGTCGCTGCCGGCTTGCAGCCAGATTGGCCGGGACAATTCTTAGCCCAATTCGTGGGCAGCTTCGCCATTTTCCTGCTCGCCTTCCTGCTAACCAGCCTCCTTTCCTGGCCCATCGCCACCATTTGGGCGAAAGTGGTAGGAAAATCGCCCTCAAAAGCCTAATCTCTCTGCTACCACTGAAAATGCACCAGACATGGATTGGGACTACACAAGGGAAGCGGGATCAACATCCAGGCGCCACCCGCGAGGCAAGGAAAGTTGCCGCAAAACGGCAGCGGGGTTAGAGCCGCGCAGGATGATTTGCCAGCGGTATTGCCCCCATAGGCGGCTGAAAAATGCTGGTGCCGGGCCAACGATGACACACGGCTCGGCCATGGCAGCAATGCGCTGGCGCAAACGCCCGGCTAACCGCCTGGCCTCCTGTTCAGCTCCCCGTTCTTGAGGGTGAGCGTAAGTAAGCAGCAACAAGCGGCTGAACGGAGGATAGCCACTCTGTTGCCGCCAGACGAGTTCTTCCCGGTAAAAAGCGGCAAAGTCATGTCGCGCCGCTGCCAGGATAGGGTACAAATCGGGACGGTAAGTTTGCACGATCACCCTGCCCCCCCGGACGCTGCGGCCGGCCCTGCCGGCTGCTTGCACCAGCAATTGAAACGTGCGCTCAGCGGCCCGGAAGTCAGGTAGGAAAAAGAGAGTATCGGCGCTGATCACTCCTACTAACGTAACCCCCGGCAAGTCTAATCCTTTGCTCACCATCTGAGTACCCACCAGCACGTCTGCCTGGCCGGATTGAAACTGCTCCAGGATAGTCCAGCGAGAACCTTTGCGACCAACTGTGTCCCGATCCAACCGCAGCGTGTGCGCCGCTGGCCACAACCGGTGCACATCTTCTTCCACACGCTGGGTGCCACCCCCAAAATAGCGAACGCGAGTGCTTCCGCAAACGGGACAACGTTTCGGCACAGGGTAATGGCGACCGCAAAAATGGCACACAAGTTCACCGCCGCCAGGTTTTGTGACGTCGGCGTGGAACGTCAACGGCACATCACACTGCTCGCACTTGAGCACGTGCCCACAATCCCGGCAGAGGACAAACGTTGCGGCGCCACGACGGTTAAGAAGAAGAACCGCTTGCTCCCCGGCAGCCAGGGTACGTGTCATCTCCTGCTGCAGTGCCCGGCTGAAAATGGAGCGATTGCCCGCTTGCAGCTCTTGTCGCATATCTACCAC